>JBQCHW010000066.1:0-2842 GCA_051954315.1 Solirubrobacterales bacterium | reverse complement strand
GGCCCGCACCCCCACGGCACCGTCGCGGTCCTGGAGACCCTGCGCCAGCACGGCGCGCAGGCGACCTTCTTCCTCGCCGGCGAGCAGGTCGAGCGGCGACCGGCCCTGGCCGCGGAGATCGTCGCCGCCGGCCACCGGGTCGAGCTGCACTGCCACTGCCATCGCAACCAGCTGCGGCTGACGCCGCGGATGCTGCTCGACGACGCCGAGCGCGGGCGGGCGGCGATCGAGGAAGCGACCGGCCAGGCGATCGCCGACTACCGGCCGCCCTACGGGATCTTCAGCGGCTCCGGCCTACGCGCGATCCGCGGCCGCGGCTGGCGGCCGGTGCTGTGGTCGCAGTGGGGACGGGACTGGGACCGCGGAGCGACGCCGGAGTCGATTACGCGTCGCCTGACTACCGGCACCCGGGCCGGGGACGTCCTCCTCCTGCACGATGCCGACTACTACAGCGCGCGCGGCTCCTGGGTCTCAACCGCCGCAGCCCTGTCGAAGATCCTCGAGCTGCTGGAGGCACGGGGGCTGAAGTCGAGGCTGCTGCGCCGCGATGGCGCCGCCACGACCGTCCACTGATCGCAACCGGCGAACGCTTCATCGAGGCGCTGGGCCATCGTGCTGCGGGGCCGATCCTGATCGAAGATCTGCTTGGACATCCCACTCCGTCCTGTAGGGGGCGATAACGAATGCTCCCCCGCCCGTCGGACGAAAAATACGCTCTATGCAGCCCTTTGGGAACGCTTGTTCGTTTTTGACCGCTAAGACGAAGCCGCAAACTCGGCGATCTCGTCGGCGACTCGCTGCGGCTGGTCGAGCGGGACGAAGGTCTTGGCGCCGGAGATCTGGACGATTTCGGCATTGGGGACTTCGCTGGCCAGGCGTTCGGCGTACTCGAGCGGGAAGTACTTGTCGCCGGGGGCCCAGAGGAGGCGGAGGGGGAGGTCGGAGGTGCTGAGCTTCTTGGCGGCGTCGAGGGTGTAGCGCTTGTTCATCCCGGCGGTCACCTTCTTGGTGTCGCGCATGATCGCGCTGTCCGAGGTGGCGGGGCGCATCCAGGAGGCGATCAGGTCGTCGGGGATCTTCGTGCGAGCGAAGGGCTTGAACGCGCGTCGCGCAACCGCCGGGATCCGGAAGGGGGCCGAGAGGGCGACCATGCCGCCAGGAAGCTTCGCCAACGGCGGCATCGCCTTGAAGATCCCGGGCGGGAAGTTCTCGTGGGTGTCGCAGTTGGTCAGGGCGATGCGGGCGACCTTGTCCGGGTGGTTGGCAGCGAGGACCTGGGAGATCGCGCCGCCGGAGTCGTTGCCAACCACGGTCACGTCGTCGAGCCCGAGCCGGTCGATGAACTCGGCGATCAGACGGGCGATCCCGGTGGGGGAGAGATCGGCGTCGGGGTTCATCGCCGCCTGCTGCGCTCCCAGCGGCCAGTCCGGCGCCAGGCAGCGGTAGTGGTCGGAGAGGGCATCGACTACTCCGCTCCAGAGCCGGCCGTCGACGAGGTAGCCGTGGACGAAGACGACCGGTTTGCCCTCACCCGCCTCGCGGTAGCGGATCGGCCCGCCGGAGAGGCGGATCTCTTTGCGTTCGTCGCTCACGGTCGTCATGCTCGCCTCCGGTCTAGCTGTAGTCGATCTTGCCCTCTAACATACATACATACAGTATGCATGTATGTTAGAGCCTGAGAAGAAGCGCACCCAGAAAGAGCGCACCGAAGCGACCCGAGAAGCGCTGATCACTGCCGCCAAGCAACTCTTCACCGAGCGCGGATACGAGAACGTCGGCACCGAGGAGATCGTGCGCGCCGCCGGGGTCACCCGCGGCGCCCTCTACCACCACTACGGCGACAAGGCGAGCCTGCTCGAGGCTGTCTACAACCGGATCGAGGCCGAATCGACCGAGCGGGTCGCCCGCATCGTCCTCGGCTCCGAGCTGCACAGCCCGCTAGCGGCGATGAAGGCCGGGATCGAGGCCTTCCTCGAAGAGTGCGAAAAGCCCGAGCTGCGCCAGATCGCCCTCCACGACGCACCCGCGGTCCTCGGCTGGGAGCGCTGGCGGGAGATCGGAGCGGCCAACGGGCTCGGCCTGATCGAGGCCAGCCTCGGCGCCGCGATCGAGGCGGGGGAGGTGCGGCCGCTGCCGGTGAAGCCGACCGCGCACCTGCTGATGGGGGCGCTCGACGAGGCGGCGATGCTGCTCGCCCGCGACGAGCGGCCGGAGGCGCGGCTGGAGGTGACCGAGGTCCTAGTAGCGCTGCTCGACAGCTTCGCTGTCCGGCATCTCGATTGAGCTCGCCAGCCGCCGCGACTCCTTCTGCGCGTACATCCGCACATCGGCGAGCTGCATCGCCTCGGCCGGCGAGTCCGCCTCCTCCGGGACCGAGGCGATCCCCCAGGAGGCGCTGAGGTCGAAGCCGCGTCCGCGGGAGGTCAGCGCTTCGGCCGCCCGCACCGCCAGCTCGTCGCGCGCCCCGAGGCCGATGTCGACGATCCCGCCCTCGACGAAGATCAGGAACTCGTCGCCGCCGAGGCGGTAGGCGGTCGCCTCCGCCGGCACCCCCTCCATCGCCAGGCCGAGACGTTTGCCCAGCATGCCGAGCATCTTGTCGCCGGCCGGGTGGCCAAAGGTGTCGTTGTAGTGCTTGAAGCCGTTTAGGTCGAACAGCACGAGCGCGCCCGGCGAATCGGCGTGCGCCTGCAGGAGGAAATGGTCGAGGTCGTCGAGCAGCAGGCGGCGGTTGCCGAGCTGGGTGAGCTCGTCGGTCAGCGCCTGAGCGCGCGTCACCTCCAACCGGCCTTCGAGCATCACCGCGTACGCCATGCGTACGAGTGCGAACAGGAGGGTGGCG
>JBQCHW010000065.1:0-2558 GCA_051954315.1 Solirubrobacterales bacterium | reverse complement strand
CGATCGTCGTCGCCCTGATGATGCTGGTCCTGCTGGCGGCGATCGGCGCCGCCTTCGGTGCCGACGTCCCCTGGGACCGCCTGCCGGCGATCCTCCTGACCCTCGTGATCGGCGCCGCCGCCTTCTGCTGCCTCGGCATCGCCCTCACCGCCGCGATCCCCTCCCAGGACGCCGCCGCCGCGATCGTCAACGCGATGCTGCTGCCGCTCTACTTCCTCTCCGGCGTCTTCATCCCCGAAGACCAGATCCCCGGCGGCGTCCTCGGCTTCGCCGACCTCTTCCCGGTCCGCCACTTCTTCGACGCCTTCTTCGACGCCTACGTCCCCGCCGGCGGCTCCGCCGTCTCCTGGGACAACCTCGCCGTCGTCGCCCTCTGGGGCATCGCCGGCCTCGTCCTCGCGATCCGCTTCTTCCGCTGGACCCCGCGGTCCGGCTGAGCCCTCATATAGCCTCCGAAGTCTGATGCTTCACCACGTCCTCCTGGAGGTCGGCGATCTCGATCGCTCCGCGGCCTTCTATGACTCGATGCTGGCCCCGCTGGGCTGGCGGCGGCATTTCGAGCAGGATCAGACGATCGGCTGGGGCATCGCCAAACCCGTTTTCTTCGTCTCGTCCAAGCACAGCCCGGCGCCCGGCTTCGGCCTGCTCAGCTTCTCGGCGCTGGGGATCGTGGCGGTGAAGGCGGCCTGGGAGAACGGGGTCAAATCGGGCGGCGTCAGCGTCTCGGACCCGGGCGAGCAGCGCTCGCACGGCTCGGGCTCCTACTCCGCCTTTCTCAAGGACCCGGACGGGTACGAGATCGAGATCACGATCGGCTCCGACTGAGGTCGGAGTCGAACCTGCCGACCCCATAGGATCGGCTTTCCCCAAATAACGCGCTTCACCAACGAATCAGGAGGAATCAGTTCATGGCTGTGAAGGTCGGCATCAACGGGTTCGGACGCATCGGGCGCAACGTCTTCCGGGCCGCGAAGGAGTCTGGCGCCGACATCGACTTCGTCGCTGTCAACGACCTCGTCGACACGGCCACGATGGCCCACCTCCTCAAGTACGACTCGATCCTCGGGCGCTACCCCGGCGGCGTCGAGGTCGACGGCGACGCGATCGTCGCCGACGGCGACGAGCTCAAGGTCCTCTCCGAGCGCGACCCGGCCGCTCTGCCGTGGGGCGACCTCGGCGTCGACGTGGTGATCGAGTCGACCGGCTTCTTCACCAAGCGCGCCGACGCCGCCAAGCACCTCGAGGCGGGCGCCAAGAAGGTGATCATCTCCGCGCCGGCGACCGAACCGGACGTGACCGTCGCCCTCGGCGTCAACTTCGACTCCGACTACGACCCCGACAAGCACGACGTCATCTCCAACGCCTCCTGCACCACCAACTGCCTGGCGCCGCTGGCGAAAGTCCTCCACGAGGCCTTCGGGATCGAACAGGGTCTGATGACGACGATCCACGCCTACACCGCCGACCAGCGCCTCCAGGACATGCCGCACAAGGACCTGCGCCGGGCCCGCGCCGCCGCCCTCAACCTGATCCCGACGACGACCGGCGCCGCCAAGGCCGTCGGCCTGGTGCTACCGGAGCTGAACGGCAAGCTGAACGGGTTCGCGATGCGGGCGCCGGTGCCGACCGGCTCGGTCGTCGACCTCACCTTCGACGCCGCGAAAGCGGTCAACCCGGAGGAGGTCAACGCCGCCGTCAAGGAGGCGGCCGAGGGCCCGCTGCGGGGGATCCTCTCCTATACCGAGGACCCGATCGTCTCCACCGACATCGTCGGCGACCCGCACTCGTCGATCTTCGACGCGGCGCAAACGATGGTGATCGGCGACGGCAAGCTGGTGAAAGCGGTGAGCTGGTACGACAACGAGTGGGGCTACTCCAACCGCTGCGTCGAGCTCGCCGGCAAGGTCCTGCCCTCCTGAGGCCGCTGTCTCACGGCCGATCATGTCCTTCGACAAGGCAAGCGTCCGCGACGCCGACGTCAAGGGCCACCGCGTCCTCGTCAGGGTGGACTTCAACGTCCCCTTGGCGGACCACGCCCCCGGACGCGAAGCGGAGGAGGTAGGTCGTCATGTCGCCGACGACACCCGCATCCGGGCCGCCCTGCCGACGATCGAGCTGCTGCGCGAACGCGGCGCGGCGCTGATCCTCGCCTCGCACTTGGGCCGGCCTAAGGGGGAGCGCGACCCGGCGCTCTCGATGGCGCCGGTGGCGAAGCGGCTCTCCGAGCTGATCGGGGCCGAGGTGAAGGTGGCGCCGGGGGTGATCGAGGGCGACGTCGACCTCACCTGCGGCGCGCTCGGCCCCGGCGACGTGCTGCTGCTGGAGAACGTCCGCTTCGAGCCGGGGGAGACGGAGAACGATCCGACGCTGGCCGAATCGCTGGCCCAGCTCGCCGACATCTACGTCAACGACGCCTTCGGCGCCTCGCACCGCGCGCACGCCAGCACCGCCGGCGTCGCCGGCCACCTGCCCGCCTATGCCGGCCTGCTTCTGGAGCGCGAGCTGACCGAGCTGACCAAGGTCGTCGAGTCGCCGCAGCGGCCGCTGGTCGTGGTCCT
>JBQCHW010000064.1:0-14292 GCA_051954315.1 Solirubrobacterales bacterium | reverse complement strand
GACGACGCCACCGCCGATCACCATCACGTTCGCCGCCGCCACGCCGGGCACGCCGCCGAGCAGGATCCCCCGGCCCCCCAGCGGTTTCTCCAGCATGAAGGCGCCGGCCTGGGTGGCGATCTTCCCCGCCACCTCGCTCATCGGCGCCAGCAGCGGCAGCCGCCCGTGCGCGTCCTCGACCGTCTCGTAAGCGATCGCGGTGACGCCGGCGCCGCAGAGCCCGCGAGTCTGCTCGGGGTCCGGCGCCAGGTGCAGATAGGTGAAGAGCAGTTGGCCGGGCCGCAGCATCTCGATCTCCTCCGGCTGCAGCTCCTTGACGTGGAGGATCATCTCCGCCGCCTCGAAGACGCCGGCCGCGTCGGGGACGATCGTCGCCCCCTGGGCGCGGTAGTCCTCGTCGCTGATCGCGCTGCCCTCGCCGGCGCCGGCCTGGATCAGGAGTTCGTGGCCGTGCTCGCTCAGTTCGCGCACCCCAGCGGGGGTGACCGCGACCCGGTACTCGTCTGCCTTGATCTCGGTGGGGACTCCAATTTTCATGCGACAAGCTCCCTCGCTCGCAGGGCCAACCAAAACTCGATGCGGTCATGGGCGCGCGAGAGGTCGCGGCCCGTCAGCTCTTCCACCTTGCGCATCCGGTAGCGCAGCGTGTGGCGGTGGCAGTAGACCTGCCGCGCCGCCCGCTCCCACTGTCCGTTCTGCTCGATGAAAGCCTCGAGCGAGCGCAGCAGCTCTCCGCCGTACTCCTCGTCGCCACGTTCGATCGGGCCGAGCACGCTGTCGCAGTAGAGGTCGAGCGCGTCGTCGTCCTGGATCGAGAGCAGCAGGGTGAAGGCGCCGAGGTCGCGCCAGGAGGCGACGTCGGGCGCGGAGCCGTTGTCGAAGGCGGTCGCCTCGAGCGCGCAGCGCGCCTCGTGGAGGGAGTGGCGAAGGCGATCGGGCGGCGCTGGGCGGCTGGCGGCGGCGCGGATCGGGCCGCGCTCGCGGGCAAGCGCGGTGCGGGCCTCGGCGGCGACCTCGACCGGGTCGCGGTCGGCGCAATCGATCACCGCGCAGAGCAGTTCGCGGCCGTTGACCGAGTGGGGAGCGACCACCGAGGGGCAGGCGTCGGCGGCAAGCGCCGCTTCCAGCGTCGCTGCCGCCTCACCCGGGTCGCTGAGGGAAAACACAAGGACGGCGGCCTCCTCGCCGATCCCGAAGGGCTCGAGCCGACGGCGCAGCTCGGTCGGGTCCATGCGGCCGCCGAGCGCCGCCGCGAGGACGTCGCCGGCGAGGCGCCGCTCGGTCTCGCGGGCGACCCGGCGGCGCATCAGCTCCAGCGCCACCACCGCGACCGCCTGCTGCAGGATCAGCCGCTCGAAGTCGCCGAGCCCGCCGGAGTCGCGGACGATCACCACCCAGGCCTGGGGCGGACCACCGCCGGGGGAGATGACGGGGTGGGCCAGCGCCCTCCCCTGCACCGTCGGGTGAGAAGGAACGAAGGGGTGACCGTCGCCAGCGTGGCCGAGCGCTTCCTTGCGGATCGCCGCGATCGCCTCGGCCGAGAGCTGCCGCCGGAAGCCGCGCCCGGCGAGGCGCTCGCCGCGGCCGTCGAGGATCGCCACGGTGCCGCCGACCGCGGAGGCGACGGTGGCGGCGATTTCCTCCAGCCCGCGCTCCTCGAGCACCAGGCGCTCGAGCCGCCGCTGCACCGCCACCCCCCGCTGCAGCACCTCGTACTGCTCGTTGACCAGTTTCGCGAAGGCCTTCTCGGTGATCGCGATGAACGGCACCGAGTAGGGCACCTCGAAGAGCGGGAAGCCGCGCTTCTCGGCCTCGTCGACCAGCGCCTTCGGCAGCGATTTGTGAGTGAAGCCGGTGCCGAAGCCAAGCCCGGCGAGGTTGCGGTCGGCGAGGATGCCGACGAAGGCACGCTGCTTGGCGGCGGTGTCGAGCGGGATCCCCGTGGTCAGCATCAGCTCGCCGCCCGACAGCCACGGCGTCGGGTCCTGCAGCTCGGAGATGTGGACCCAGCGGACCGGCGCCGCGGCGGCGTCGGAGCCGGCCGCCAGCTCCAGATCGAGCTCGTCGAGCAGGCTCTGGACGGTGAGCACCGTCGGCTCCTAACCGACTACCTGGTCCCAGGCCTCGGCGAGGACCGAGTGCAGCACGTCGTGGATCTCTTCGAACTGCTCGGTGTCGGCGATCAGCGGCGGCGAGAGCTGCACGACCGGGTCGCCGCGATCGTCGGCGCGGCAGATCAGCCCGCGCTTGTAGAGCTCGCCGGACAGGAAGCCGCGCAGCAGCTTCTCCGACTCCTCGTCGTTGAAGCTCTCTTTCGTCTCCTTGTCTTTGACCAGCTCGACCGCGTGGAAGTAACCGGCGCCGCGCACGTCGCCGACGATCGGCAGGTCGTGCAGGGTCTCGAGCATCTGGCGGAACTCGCCCTCCTTGCGCAGCACGTGGCCGGGGAGGTCCTCCTGCTCGAAGACGTCGAGGTTGGCCATCGCGATCGCGGCGGCGATCGGGTGGCCGGCGAAGGTGAAGCCGTGGGAGAAGGAGGCGTCGCCCTGCATGAACGGCTCGGCGACCTTGTCGGAGGCGATCACGCCGCCCATCGGCGCGTAGGCCGAGGTCAGCGCCTTGGCCACGGTGATCATGTCCGGCACGTAGTCGAAGCGTTCGCAACCGAAGTAGTGGCCGAGGCGGCCGAAGGCGCAGATCACCTCGTCGGAGATCATCAGCACGTCGTACTGATCGCAGATCTCGCGCACCCGCTGGAAGTAGCCGTCGGGCGGGACGAAGCAGCCGCCGGCGTTCTGGACCGGCTCGAGGATCACCGCGGCGACGGTCTCGGGACCCTCGAAGACGATCCGCTCCTCGATCGCGTCGGCTGCCCAGAGCGGGTCGCGCTCCTCGGGCCAGCGGTAGATGTTGGTGTTGGGGACGTGACAGCCGCCCGGCGTCAACGGCTCGAACTGGCTGCGCAGCTCGGTGATCCCGGTGGCCGAGAGCGCCCCGAGCGAGGTGCCGTGGTAGGCGACCTCGCGGGCGATCACCTTGTGCTTCTGGCCTTTGCCGTGGATGCGGTGGTAGTTGCGCGAGAGCTTCAGCGCCGACTCGACCGCCTCCGAGCCGCCGGAGGTGAAGAAGACGCGGTTGAGGTCGCCGGGGGTCATCGAGGCGATCCGCGCCGCCAGTTCGATCGCCTTGGGGTGGGCGTAGGACCACAAGGTGTAGAAGTCGAGCTCTTCGATTTGGCGGGCGGCCGCCTCGCCGTACTCGGTGCGGCCGTGCCCGGCGTTGCAGCAGAAGAGGCCGGAGAGGCCGTCGAGGTAGCGGTTGCCGTGCTCGTCGTAGACGTAGCAGCCCTCGGCTTTGGTGATGATCGGGATCTCGTGGTCGGGCCCGTAGGCGCCCATCCGCGAGAAGTGCATCCAGAGGTGCTGGCGGGCGAGTTGCTGAAGATCGGTTCCTGCCGGCGCTTTTGACGCAGTGGCCATTTCGCCCTCCTCATCGATTACGACGTTCTGGACAACGCTAGAGCCCGCACCCAACAATCGCAAGTGGTCTTTGGGTCAAGGACTGAGGATCGACTTGTACACAGAGTACAAGTTGGCTCTGTGCTTTTAGGACATTCGCCCCTTGCGCCGCCCTCCACCGGGGCTTACGGTCGCTGGTAGACACCCGCCGGGACGGGTAGAAGCTCCGCACTACAGGAGGGCCGTTAAAGCAACGATGGATGCCCAAGGAGACACCCCAAGCGTCGAGCTGCGAAGCGTCACCAAGCGCTTCGACGAATTCACCGCGGTCGATGACCTCGACCTGGAGCTGGCGCAGGGGGAGTTCTTCACCCTGCTCGGCCCGAGCGGCTGCGGCAAGACGACGACGCTGCGGATGATCGCCGGCTTCGAGCGCCCAAGCGAGGGCGAGGTCCGGATCGACGGCGAAGACGTGGCGCAGCTGCCGCCCCACAAACGCCCGACCAACACCGTCTTCCAGAGCTACGCGCTCTTCCCCCACCTCAGCGTCAAGGACAACGTCGCCTTCGGGCTGAAGCGCAAGAAAGTCGACAAGGGGGAGATCAAGCAGCGGGTCGAGGCCGAGCTCGAGCGGGTCGGCCTCGCCTCCGAGGGCAACCGGCGCCCGTCGCAGCTCTCGGGCGGGATGCAGCAGCGGGTCGCCCTGGCGCGGGCGCTGGTCAACCTGCCGAAAGTCCTCCTCCTCGACGAGCCGCTTGGGGCCCTGGACCTGAAACTGCGCAAGGAACTGCAGGTCGAGCTGAAGCGGATCCAGCGCGACGTCGGCATCACCTTCGTCTACGTCACCCACGACCAGGAGGAGGCGCTGACGATGAGCGACCGGATCGCGGTGATGAACCGCGGCAGGGTCGAACAGGTGGCGGCGCCGGAGGAGGTCTACAACCGGCCCGCGACCACCTTCGTCGCCGGCTTCATCGGCGTCTCCAACCTGATGCCGGCGACGGTGAGCGGCTCGGGCGAGGTGAAGCTCGACCAGGGCCAGACGATCTCCACCGAGACCGGCGGCTTCTCCCCCGGCGACCGCTGCCACGCGGTGGTGCGGCCGGAGAAGCTGCAGGTCGAGACGAGTGAAAACGGCGCCGGCGGTGCGGCCCAGCCGCGGGTCGAGGGCACCGTTGTCAGCTCGCTCTATCTCGGAACCGCGACCCAGATCGCGGTCGACCTCGGCGAGGGGACGCGGATGACGGTCCTCGTGCCCAACGCCGACGAGGCCGAGCGCCAGCGCCTCCCCGGCGGCGGCGCCCGCGTCGGCCTGAGCTGGGAGCCCGAGCACATGCACCTCGTCCGCGAGTCCCCCGACTTACGTAGTAACGGCAACGGCGCCGAAGCCGCCGACCAGTCGCAACTGGAAACCACCCACGGAGGTTGATGGCAGATGGTCAGTGAGAAGGACCCACGGAGGATCACCGCCCTGCTGGCGGTTTTGGTCGCGGCGGTGGCGCTGGCTTTCGGGCTCGCGGCCTGCGGCGGTGGCGAAAGCGGCATCAACGGCGGCGACACCGAAGCCGAAGAAGTGAAACTCGAAAAGAAGGCCACGGGGGACATCACGATCTCCAACTGGCCGCTCTACATCGACAAGCAGACCGTCCCGGACTTCGAAAAGGAAACCGGCCTCTCGGTCAAGTACATCGAAGACGTCAACTCCAACGAAGAGTTCTTCGCGAAGATGGACCCGCTGCTGAAACAGGGGGAATCGGGTGGCCGCAGCCTGTTCGTCGTCACCGACTGGATGGCGAACAAAATGCACGAACTCGGCTACCTGCAGAACTTCGACAAGTCGGCGCTGCCGAACTTCGAAAAGAACCTGGTCGCGAACCTGAAAGAACCGGCCTACGACGAGAACCGGGAATTCAGCGCCCCCTGGCAGAGCGGGATGACCGGGATCATCGTCCGCAAGGACCTGGCGCCGGAAGTGAAGTCGATCTGCGACCTCTTCGACCCGAAGTACAAGGGCAAGGTCGAGATGCTGAACGAACTCCGCGACACGGTGCCGCTGGTGATGAAGTGCCTCGGCATCGATCCCACCAACGCCAGCGAAGCGGACTGGATGAAGGCGATCGACAAAATCAAGTCGGCCTCGGAATCGGGGCAGATCCGCCGCTTCACCGGCAACGACTACGGCGCCGACCTGACCAGCGGCAACGCGGTCGCGGTGATCGGCTGGTCCGGGGATGCGGTCCAGCTGCAGGCCGACAACCCGAACATCGAATGGCGGATGCCGACCGAGGGCTGCATCCTCTGGTCAGACAACATGGTGATCCCGATCGGCGCGCCGAATCCGACCGCCGCCGAGGAATGGATCAACTACGTCTACGAACCGAAGAACGAGGCGCAGATCGAGGCCTACGTGAACTACGTCAGCCCGGTCGAAGGCGTGAAACCGATTCTTCTGAAGGAAGAACCCGAAATCGCGAAGAACAAGCTGATCTTCCCGAGTGAGTCCTTCACGAAGAACTGCACGATCCAGCCGTCACCCAGCGGCGAAGAAGAACAGAACCTGAACCGCGCCTTCAACGCGGTCCTGAACGGCTGAGCCGATGAGGCGCCGGGTCGCTCCCTATTTCCTACTCGGGCCGGGAGCGGCCTGGCTGCTTCTGTTCTTCGTAGTTCCGCTCTATTACCTGGCCGAACTGTCGCTTAACGCCGGCGTCTTCGGCTCCTACCACTTCGACTGGCACTGGGCCAACTACAGCGACGCGCTGTCGCTGTACGACTCCCAGTTCGAGCGCTCGTTCGTCTACGCCGGGCTGGCGACGCTGTTCGCGCTGCTGCTCGCCTATCCGCTGGCCTACACGATCGCTTTCAAGGCGGGGCGCTGGCGCAACGTCTTCCTCTTCGCGGTGGTCGCCCCGTTCTTCACCACCTACCTGATCCGGACCCTGGCCTGGGAGACGATCCTCTCCGACCAGAGCCCGGTGGTCAGCGTCCTCGACACCCTCGGGCTGGCGCCGGAAGGCCACGTGCTGGCAACCAGCGGCGCGGTGATCGCTGGCCTCACCTACAACTTCCTCCCCTTCATGGTCCTGCCGATCTACGCCAGCCTCGAGCGAATCGACGTGCGGCTGATCGAGGCCGGCAAGGACCTCTACGCCTCGGCCTCGCAGACCTTCTTCCGGGTGACGCTGCCGCTCTCGGCGCCGGGGGTGGTGGCGGGCACGCTGCTGACCTTCATCCCGGCCTCGGGCGACTACGTAAACGCCCAGTTCCTCGGCAGCGCCAGCAACCAGATGATCGGCAACGTGATCCAGTCGCTGTACCTCAAACAGAGCGACTACCCGGCGGCCGCGGCGCTCTCCTTCGTGCTGATGGCGGCGATCCTGATCCTCGTCCTGATCTACATCCGCTTCGCCGGCTCGGAGTCGCTGATGGGCGAGGAGGCGGTCTGATGAGCGGCGGAGGGGCCTGGCGCTGGCTGCGCGAGCACGCCGTCCAGATCGTCGGCGTCCTCGTCGTCCTCTACATGCTGATCCCGATCGTCGTCATCTTCGCCTTCTCCTTCAACGATCCGACCGGCCGCTACAACTTCAACTGGGTCGGCTTCACGACCGAACACTGGAGCAACGCCTTCGGGATCCCGGAGCTGAACGAAGCGCTGCTGACCAGCCTGAAACTGGCGGTGCTAGCGACGGTGATTGCGACCGCGATCGGAACCCTGATGGCGATGGCGCTGGTCCGCTACGAGTTCTTCGGCCGCCGGGCGGCGAACTTCCTGATCGTGATCCCGATGGCGACGCCCGAGGTGGTGATGGGCTCGGCCCTGCTCTCCTTCTTCCTCATCCTCGGCACCTTCAACCTCGGCTTCCAGACCCTGCTGATCGCCCACGTCATGTTCTGCATCAGCTTCGTCGTCGTCGTAGTCCGCTCCCGCCTGATCGGCTTCGACCGCAACCTCGAGGAGGCGGCAAAGGATCTGGGAGCGAGCCCATTCCAGACCTTCCGCCTGGTCACCCTCCCCCTGATCATGCCCGGCATCTTCGGCGCCGCCATGCTCGCCTTCGCCCTCTCCATCGACGACTTCGTCATCTCCAACTTCAACTCCGGCACCACCGTCACCTTCCCCCTCTACATCTTCGGCGCCGCCCAGCGCGGCATCCCCGTAGAGGTCAACGTCATCGCGATGATCCTCTTCTTCTTCACCTGCGCCGCCATGGGCACCGCCACCTGGCAACAGCGCCGGGCCGAAAAGATGACCAGCGTGCGGCCCGAACAAGAGGGCGGGGTCGGGGCGGGCGTTCCCGCGGGTGCGCCAGCCGCGACTTAGTACCTGACTCAGAACTCTTTTACTACTACAAGTACCTTGGTAGAACTCCTTGTTCCCGAGATATCCGGGAGGAAAAAGGAACCGGCGTCCAACTCGCCGGAGACCAAGGAGAGATCAAATGAAGCACCTGAAGATTCTCGGCCTGCTGACCCTGGCCGCCGCGTCCGCCGCGTCATTGATGGCCTTCGCCAGCAGCGCCTATGGCGCCCCTACCCTCACATCCCCGTCAGGCACCGAGTACACAGGCTTCGTCGAAGCAACGCTGGAATCCGGCAGCTCCGCGCTGCTGAAAGCCGGCGTCGAAGATACATGTACTTCGTCATTGGTAGCTGGTCCGGTGATCACCAACAACGAAACCCACGCCAGAGGCAGTGTCGAACAAGCGGCTTTGAAATTTGAAAAATGTAATAAGGACACCGCAACGCTCAGAGGGGGCGAACTCACAATCTCCCCATCCGGGGTGGTTACGGCCACCGCGTTCGAAGTGACAGTCAATGACACAAGCCTTGGCGTCAGCTGTATCTACGGTGGCGGCAGTGGCCTCACTCTCGGCACCCTGGAAGAAGGTACCCCCGCGAAACTTAAAGTGAGTACCACCAAACTGAAAAAGATAAGCGGCAGCTTTTTCTGTGCATCCGAAGGCACCTGGACCGCGAATTACGTTGTGACACTTCCGGGCACCCTGCTGCTCAGCTAACAGACCGCAACGCTGCAGTACCCAACCTGCTTGACATTCTGCGGCGAGGAATCTCGATCACCTCGCCGCAGAACCAGCTCTGAGTCGCAAGGCTGCCCGCTCCCCTGCGGCTATCGCCCGATGTGAAAGCCGATCAGCTCGGGGACCCTCGCCACGGCCGAGGCGACCGGGCTCGGTTGCTGTCCCGCCATCTCTGCTTCCTCTTTTTTCTCTATCGCGAAGCGGATGGATTCGCCGCCGATCCAGTGGAAGGGCTCCGGGGGGACTCGGGGGGTCTTGTGGTCGATAAAGGCCAGGTGGGTGTGCTCATCTGACCGGCCGAGGGAGAGGGAGGCGAGGGTGCGGCCGACCATGTTGCTGGGGCCGACGCCGTTGCCGGTGTAGCCGGCGGCGACGAAGGCGTTGCCTTGGCCGAGGGTGGTGACGGCGGGGAGGTGGGTCGGGGAGGCGTCTATGGGGCCGCCCCAGGCGTGGGTGATCTGGCGGCCTCGCAGCTGGGGGAAGTAGTCGTGGAGGTGGTCGGCGGCGGCGGCGATGACGGCGGCGTCGAGCTCAGCGCGGCCTTTGGTCCTGGCGCCCATCGCGATGCGGCCGCCTCCCCAGCCGAAGACGATGCGGCTGTCCTCGGTGGTGCGGAAGTAGTGGAGGAGGGAGCGGGAGTCGGTGATGCACTCGCCGCCCGTCCATCCGAGCTGCTCGAGCACATCGGGCACCGGCTCGGTGAGGACGATGTGGGAGGAGGCGACGGTGAGACGGCCTCGCAGGGGTCCCCCGCGGGCCTTGGCAGCGCTGCCGATCGCAAGGACGCCGCGGGCGGCACGGACGCTGCCGCCGGCAGTTCTGGCTTCGACTCCGTCGCCGGCTTCGCGGAAGGAGCGCACCGCGGTCGACTCGTAGATCTCGACGCCGGCCTTCAGCAGTGCCTCGCGCAGGCCGAGCGCCAGGCGAGCCGGCTGCACGGTCGCCGAGGTCGGCGACTCGGCGCCGGCGCGGAAGACAGGTGAGTTGCAACGCTCGGCGACCTCGTCGCGGCTCAGCGTCCGCAGCATCTCCGGCACGCCCATCTCCCGGCATGCCTCGACGGCGTTGAGCCAACTGCAGTCGTGGGCGGGCGTGGTCGAGACCTGGACGTAGCCGGCCGGGCGGAACCAGGCATCGACCTCCTGCTCGGCGCAGAAGCGCTCGATCCGCTCGACCGCCGCCTGCGCCGCATGGGCGGTCGCCAGCGCGCCCTCCGCCCCCCAGCGGTCGCGCATCGAAGCGAGGGAGAACCACATCGCGTTGCAGAAGCCGCCGTTGCGTCCGCTTGGCCCGTGGCCGCAAATCTCCTCGGCCTCGAGCAGGACGATTCGCGCCTCGGGCTCCAGTTGCCGCGCGTACCAGGCGGTCCACATCCCGGTGTAGCCACCGCCGACGACGAGGACGTCGGCCTCGCGGTCGCCGGCAAGCGACGGGCGCGGCGCGGGCGTGCCCGCCTCCTCGATCCAGTAACCAAGGCGCGTGTGGCGCATCTCCCGATTGTCCAGCACGGCCACCCTCGGGACTGGACAAAGATCGACCGCGAGATTGTCCAGGGCCGCTCCAGCCGACCCGTAGACTCGATTCGATGTCCGATCCCGGTCAGGACTCGACCCCGTACGTCGACGCCCTGCTCAGCTACGCCGAGCTCGAGACGGGCCGCTTCCAGGTCCCCGGCCACAAGGGGGGCCTCGGCGCCGACCCGGCGATGACCGAGCTGGTCGGCGAGGTGGGGCTGCGTAACGACATCCCCTCGGTCACCGAGGGCGTCGACGTCGGCCCCGAACCGACGCCGTTCCAGCAGGCGCAGGATCTCGCCGCCGAGGCCTGGGGCGCGGCCCGCTCCTGGTTCCTCACCAATGGCGCCTCGCAGGGCAACCATGCCGCCTGCATGGCCCTCGCCCACCTCGGCAACCGGGTGGTGATCCAGCGCAACGTCCACTCCTCGGTGATCGACGGGATGGTCCTGAGCGGGATGCGGCCGACCTTCGTCGCCCCGGAGCTCGACCCCGAGCTGGGGATCGCCCACGGGCTGACGCCCGACTCGCTGGCGGCGGCGCTCGACGAAACGCCCGGCGCGGTCGCGGCGATGGTCGTCTCGCCGACCTACTTCGGCGCCTGCGCCGACGTCGCCGCCCTGGCCGAAGTGGCGCACTCGCGCGGCGTGCCGCTGGTCGCCGACGAGGCCTGGGGCGCGCACCTGCACTTCAGCCCGGAGCTGCCGACCGACGCGCTCGCCTCCGGCGCCGACCTCGTCACCTCCTCGACCCACAAGATCGTCGGCGCCCTGACCCAGGCGGCGATGCTCCACCTCGGCAAGGGCGGCCGCATCGATGCGGCAATCGTCGACCGTTGCGTCAGCCTGGTCGAGACGACCAGCCCCAGCGGCCTGCTCTCCGGTTCGCTCGACGCCCAGCGCCGGCAGATGTACATGCACGGCGAGGAGCTGCTCGGCAAGGCGCTGGCGGCGATCGAGCGGACGCGCGAGCGGATCCGCGAGATCCCCGGCCTCGACGTGCTCGACGAGCGGCTGGTCGGCCACCCCGGCGTCGCCGGCTGGGACCCGCTGCGACTGGGGATCGACGTCCGCGGTACCGGCTCCAGTGCCCAGCGCCTCTGGAAAGCCGCCTTCCACACCGCCAACCTCGACTTGGAGCTCTACTCCGGCAACGTGGTTGTCGCGATCTTCGGCGTCGGCGAGGACCCCGAGGCGGCGGGCGACCGGCTGGTCGAGGGGCTGCGGACGGCGGTCGCCGAGCTGGAGGAAACGCCCGGCGCCCCGGACGAGAAGCTGGCGCCGGCGCCACCCTGGGGCGAGCTGGTGCTGACCCCGCGCGAAGCCTTCCTCGGGCCGCAGGAAGTGGTCCCCTTCGACGCGGCCGCCGGCCGCATCGCCGCCGAGGGTCTAGCTGCCTATCCGCCGGGGATCCCCAACGTCCTGCCGGGTGAGCGCCTCACCCCGGAGACCCTGGACTTCATCCGCGAAAGCCTCGCGCACGGCGGGTATGTCCGGGGTGGCAGCGACCGAGAGCTGAAGACGCTGCGAGTGACTCGCTAGGTTCTTGCGATGGCCAGCTTCGACGCGATCGCCGACCTTCCGCTCGAGATCGAGTCCTGTGAGTTCGAAGGGCTCGAAATTTCCATGGGTTCGTTTGAACGGCTGACGACGATCGTCAAGTTGCGCGGTGGTGGCGAGGAGGGGATCGGCGAGGACGTCGTCTACGACGCGGTGGATCACATCGGTCAGCAGAGCCACGGGCCGCCGGAGGGTCTCTCCGGCGGCTTCACCTTCGCCGAGTTCTCCGAGCGGCTCGACGGGATCGATCTGTTCCCGGCTGGCGAGCCGGAGCGCGAAGACGTCTCCCGCGACTACCGGCGCTGGGCCTTCGAGTCGGCGGCGCTCGACCTGGCGCTGCGGCAAGCGGGGACTAACCTCGCCGCGGTGCTCGGGCGTGAGCCGCGGCCGGTGAACTTCGTCAACTCGATGCGGCTGGCGGGCTGGGAAGAGGGCGCGCGCTCCTCGATCGAGCCCGTCCGGGCCCGCCTCGACGTCTACCCGACGCTGCGCTTCAAGCTCGACGCGACCAACGACTGGGACGACGAGCTGATCGCGGCGCTGGTCGAGACCGGCGCGGTCGACTCGATCGACCTCAAGGGCTTCTACAAAGGCACGCCGGTCGACGTCGAGACCGACCCCGAGCTCTACGCGAAGCTGATCGAGGCCTTCCCCGACGCCTGGCTCGAGGACCCCGACGTCACCGACGAGACGCGGCCGGTGCTGGAGCCGGTCGCCGAGCGGGTGACCTGGGACGCGCCGATCCACTCGATCGCCGACATCGAGGCGATGCCGTGGTCGCCGCCGAAGACGGTCAACGTCAAGCCCTCGCGCTTCGGCCCGATCCGCAACCTCTTCGCCGCCTACGACTACTGCGAGGAGCGCGGGATCGGCGCCTACGGCGGCGGCCAGACCGAGCTCGGCCAGGGCCGCGGCCAGATCCAGTACCTCGCCTCGATCTTCCACCCCGACACCCCCAACGACGTCGCCCCCGGCGGTTACAACGACCCCGAGCAGGCGACGAAGCCGGGGCTGCCCTCGAGCCCACTGGAGCCGGCGATCGAGGACGTCGGCTTCCGCTGGAAGCTTTAGGGCGACCGAAGCCTGACTTCGGCCAGCCGAACTTCCACTTTCGGTTACGTTGGGCTCGCCTGCCCCCCGCGACAAGGAGCCGAGATGCCTGACAAGTCTTTTGCCGACGCCCTCAACGAGCAGATCTCGAACGAGTTCGCCGCCTCCCAGCAGTACGTGGCCGCGGCCGTCTACTACGACGCCGAAACGCTGCCCCGCCTCGCCGCCTTCTTCTACCGGCAGGCGCTGGAGGAGCGCGAGCACGCGATGATGATGATCCGCTACCTGCTCGACGTCGGCGAGCAGGTCCGCATCCCGGACATCAAGTCCCAGCAGACCACCTTCGCCACCGGCAGCGACCCGGTGCGGATGGCGCTGCAGCAGGAGCAGCGGGTCAGCGACGAGATCTTCGGCCTCTTCGAGCTCGCCCGCGAGCTCAAGGACTACCGCGCTGAGCAGTTCCTGCAGTGGTTCGTCAAGGAGCAGGTCGAGGAGGTCTCGTTGATGGGCGACCTGCTCAACGTCGTCGAGCGCTCGCGCGACAACCTCCTCCTTGCCGAGGACTACATCGCCCGCGAGAAACTCGGCGAGGAGGGCGGCGACCCGACCGCACCGCCTGCGGCCGGGGAGTAGACGACGAGCCCAGGAGTCAATTCAGGCCTCCGTTCAGGACGGCCACCAGCAAGCCGGCTCCGGCAGCAAACACCGTGAACATGAAGCGGTCCAAGAGGTTGCTGACGCGGTCAATGCGTTTTTCCAGGTGGTCCCCCATCTGACGAATCTCGGCTTTGACTTCCGCAAAGCCCTGCTTCATGTTCCGATCGCTCGCCGCGAAGCCCTCCTTCATCTCGCCTTCGAGGCGGACGAAGTGTTCGTCGACCTTGTCGAACCGCTTGTCGACCTGCTCGAACCGTTTGTCGACCTCCGCGAATCGCTTGTCGACCTGCTCGAAGCGCTTGTCGACGTCCGCAAGGCGCTCGTCGGCCCTCTTGTCGACCTCGGCGAAGCCCTCTTTCATCCGGCCGTTCAGTTCGTCGAGCCGGTCGTCGTTCCAGTGAGTCATCTCGCGCTCCATCTTCAGTGCCTCCATCATGGCAACTGTAGACGATAAGTTGCAACATGTTCCGCGCACAGAGTAAAAAATCGCGCTTGGAAATGCGACGAAACTGAGGCCTCAGCCGAGCCAGCCGGCGCGTTTGCGCATCGTGCGGATGCGGCGGAACTCGGCGATGTCCTCGCGCAGGGCGGCGGGGGCCGGGGCGGGGAGAAAGCGGGCGGGGAGCGGCGACTCGGTGGCGCTGCCTTCCTGGGAGGTGACGCGGTAGGCGCGGGCTCCGCGGCGGGCGGTCAGGGCGGAGGGGGTCCCTTCGCCCTCCCAGAGCAGGCCGGCGTAGTCGTCGAGGCCGTAGCCGCTCGGCATCCCGTCCCCAACCGCGTCGAGGTAAGCGGCACGGCGCTGCGGTTCGTTGTTGTAGTGGACGCAGAGGCTGCCGGCGAGGAGGCCAAGGCCGGCGGCGGCGCGGGGCTTGCCGGAGGAAGTCGTGATCCCGGCTTCGAACCAGCACATCGCGCCGGCGCTCTGGCCGGCGAGGACGATCCCCTGGCGCCAGGCGAGGCTGAGGATCGAAGCGATGTCGTGCGCCTCCCAGACCGCCAGCAGGTTGACCATGCT
>JBQCHW010000063.1:0-5696 GCA_051954315.1 Solirubrobacterales bacterium | reverse complement strand
GAGGTTCTTCGCGAAGAGGTCCTCGCCGAGGACCTCGCGGATGTGACGGCCGTACATCTCCGCCGGCGTCATCCCGAAGAAGGCGACGTAGGCGTCGTTCGCCATCCGGTTGCGCAGGTCCCGGTCCCAGTAGCCGACCATCGCCGGCAGGGCGTTCAGCATTTTCTGGATGTCCAGGGGTTGATCCGGCATCTAAACCCGTCCTGGGGAGGGTGCTGCCAGCCTAACTGAGGGGGGCAGCCGGTCTATCTTCTTACATGTGTTCGACCGGGGTGAAGATCCGACGCCAGGCCCCTTCCATCGTCGGCTAGCCGTACGGACGAGCACCTCTGATCATGTCGGGGCGCACACGAGGCGACCGGCCGCGAGACCCCTGCCCGCGGCCGGTCGTCTCGCCTCGCTGGTGCGCGAGGTGGAAGCGCTGATGGCCGAAGACCGGCGCGTCCGCGTCTCTAGACCAGCGTCAGCTGCAGGGCCGCGCCGATCGCACCGCAGCTGAGCACCACGAAGAGCACCGTCAGCTTCGCGTGCCAGCGGTTGAGGGCGAGGAAGGCACCTACGGCCAAGGCGGCGGTGTAGACGTCGACGACGCTGGCTTCGAGGATTTCCACGGTGACGGCGGCGATCAGGCCGATGACGCCGGCGGCGACGCCGAGGAAAAACTGGTGCAGGCGCTCGTTTTCGGCGATCGCGACCAGCTGGCGGTGGAGGAAGATCGGGAAGACGAAGGCGGGGATGAAGATGCCGAGGGTCATCAGCAGGGCTCCCACGAGGCCGCCGGCGAGGTAGCCGACGAAGGTGGAGAAGATGATCAGCGGCGCGGGCAGGATGCCGCCGATCGCGAGGCCGTCGATGAACTGGCTCTCGGTCAGCCAGTGGTGGCCTTCGACCGCGCCGTCGTGGAGGAAGGGGACGACGGTGTAGGCGCCGCCGAAGGTGAGGAGCCCCGCCTTCAGCCCCTCGAGGAAGATTTCGCCGCCGAGGCTGACGGTGATCGCGCCGGCGGCGATCCAGGTCAGGGCGGGCAGCGAGAGGGTGAAGGATGGCGCGCGGCCGAGCCAGCCGCGGGCGTTCCGCCAGAGCTCGTAGGCGAGCCCGCCACCGAGCAGGACGAGGACGAAGTTGGCGTCGGCGAAGAAGGTCACGGCAAACCCGGCAACGGCGATCAGGGCCAGCGGCACGTCCTGGATGAACGATTTGCTCAATTTCACCAGCGCCCGGGCGACCAGCGCCCCGACCGCCGCGTTGAGGCCGTAGAAGAGCTCGTCGAGGTTCTTGGCGATGTCGGCCTCGACGTAGAGGACCGAGAGGCCGAGCATCAATAGGAAGCCCGGCAGCATGAACCCGAGCCCCGCCGCAAACCCTCCGAGCTTGCCGCCGCGCAGCCGCCCGAAGTAGACGCAGAGCTCGTGCGCCTCCGGTCCCGGCAGCACTTGGTAGACCGCGAGCTGGCGCTGGAAGGCGCGCTCGTCGAGCCAGCCTTCCTCGTCGACGCACTCGTGCTTGATCATCGCGATCTGCGCCGCGGGGCCGCCCCAGGCGAGGCAGCCGAACTTGAGGAAGCGGAGGAAGAGAGCGAGGGGGGATTCCAAAGAGCTGTTTGTCTATCGCAGTCAGGGGTAATCCGCCTATAAGCCCAAAGTCGAGCGTATCGCTGAGGTTCGCGCCGAAGTTGGGTTATCCAGAACGGGGAGTGGGGGGCCGACGGGCCCCGGCCTGACCCCGGTCGAGAAGAAGAAGCTCCGGCAAGCGCCGTCGCGCGCCCCTGCCCGGGCAGCGACGAGCACACGACCCCGAACTAGGAGGACGAAATGGCTGACGGAAGCGTTGGCGAAGCGCAAGAGAAGGCGCAGGAAGTCGCAGGCGAAGCACAGGAAAAGGCGCGGGACGCCGCCGGCAAAGCGCAGGAGAGCGTGCGCCAGCAGGTCGATCAGCGCTCGACCCAGGCGGGCGAGCAGGTCACCAGCACCGCCCAGGACCTCCGCTCCGTCGGCGAGGAGCTGCGCAAACAAGGCAAGGACACGCCGGCGAAACTGGCCGATCGAGCCGCCGAGCAGACCGAGAAGGTCGGCTCCTATCTGAAGGACAAGGGTCCCGACGAGATGCTGCACGACGTCGAAGACTTCGGCCGGCAGCGGCCGTGGGCCGTGCTGGCCGGCGGACTCGTCCTCGGCGTGGCGGCGGCGAGGTTCCTCAAGGCGTCGAGCCGGAGCCGTTACCAGCAGCGCAGCAGCAACGGGAGCAGCCCGACCGCCCAGCTGCCGCGGACGACCCCCGCGCCGGCGCACCGCTCGGCGGTCGAGCCGGTGGTCAGCCCGCCGCCCCCGACCGCGAAGCCCAGCCCGACCGCGACGCCGGTGACCCCGACCCCGACGGCGTCCCCGGCCCCATGAGCACCATGAACGGGGAGAGCAACGAGCTGCGCTCGCACTCCACCGGGGACCTCGTCAAACAGCTCTCCGAGCAGACGACGACGCTGGTCCGCAAGGAGATCGAGCTGGCGAAAGCCGAGCTCACCGAAAAAGGCAAGGTGGCGGGACAGGGCGCCGGGATGTTCGGCGGCGCCGCGGTTGTCGGCCTGCTGGCGCTGGGCGTGCTGACGACGATGATCCTCGCCCTGCTGGACAAGGCGATGGACCTCTGGGTTGCCGCCCTGATCGTCACGGTCATCTACGGCGCGATCGCCGCCGTGATGGCGATGACCGGCAAAGAGCGCATCAAGCAGGCGACCCCACCCGCGCCTGAACAGACCGTCGAAACCGTGAAGGAGGACGTGCAATGGGCCAAGAGCCAAGCCAAATCCGCCAGGAGATAGAGGAGACGCGCGCCGAAATGGGCGACACCGTCGACGCGCTCGCCTACAAAGCCGACGTCAAAACCCGGATGAAGGAGTCGATCTCCGACAAACGCGATCGCCTCAAGGAGCAGATCCAGGGGACGACGCACAAAGTCGGCGAAGCGACCCCGGACGGGCAGCAGGTCAAAGAGGGCGCCCGCGAAGTCGTCGGCGTGGCCCAGGAAAACCCGCTCGGCCTCGCGATCGGCGGCCTCGCCGCCGGCTTCCTCGTCGGCATGCTGCTGCCGAGCTCGCGGATCGAGGACGAACGGGTCGGGCCGATCGCCGACCAGGTGAAGGAAACGGCCGCCGAAACCGCCGGCGAGGCGGTCGAGCGCGGCCGCGAGGTCGCCACCCAGGTCGCCGAGCAGGCGGTCGAAGGCGCCAAAGAAGTCGGCCAGGAAGCAGTGGAGACGGCCAAACAGTCAGGCCAGGAGCAGGCCGAGGAGCTCAAAGACAGCGCCAAAGAAAACGCGCAGGAAGTCAAAGAGCAGGCACGCGCGTAAGAAGTCTCAGGGGTCGGGTTCCGTCTCGGCGGGACCCGACCCATTGCTGACGGTGCAGGACGATTTGGTGTGGCGGGCGAACCTCTGTAGATTTTCCTCAATCAGGAACTGACGGAGTGCTGGGAAGTGCTCTGACCGGGGAAGCGGTGGGACGAGGATGGAGGAGGAGCGGTGACCGAGCTTGACGTCGATCTAGGGGCGTTGCTGCCCGCGGACCTGCCGGACGGCCGCGAAGCGGTCGAGGAGGGAAAGGCGCTGGCCGCCACCGTCGAGCGCGGGCGCTCCCTCTTCTGCGAGGAGAAGGGCGTCGGCTCCGAGCGCGAGTGGCGCGAAAAGGCTCGCGCGGAGGGCATCTCCTGCACCTGCATGAACATCGGCCTAAACACCTGGGCCGACACCCGCGAGGCCCTCGGCCAGATCTATGAGAACGCGCTCTCACGCGGGGTGCGCCCGCCCGACCGCTTCAACCTGATCGCCGAGCGCCGCCAGGGGCTGCCGAAAGACAAACGCGCCGAAGCGCCCCAGGAAACCGGCCCGGCGATGATGACCGAGCAGGACTGGTGGGAGCTCGCGCACACGGTGCCGATCGAGCCGGAGGCCGCCGACAACAACATCGGCAGCCCGGCCTCGATCGAAAACGCGGTCGACGCGCTGCAGGGCGGGGTGAGCTCGATCGGCGTCCTCTCCCAATACTCGTGGCGCTGGCCCTACTGGGACGACGAAGTCGGCCAGACGATGGTGACCCTGAAGGGCGCGGGGCTGCTGGCGGCCTTCAAAGGCGAGGGCGTCGTCTTCGACTCCTACCTCGAGGACGGCTACCCCGGCGTCTTCCACGACTACGCCAACTACATCGGCTGGGCGATGGTCGAGCGCTACATCTCCGAAGAGCTGATCGGCGCCGCCTACTCGCCCTCCTGGGGCGGGCTGACCCAGAACCCGGTGGTCAAGTCGGCGGTGACCCTGGCGCTGGAGGCGGTCAACTACGACCGGGTCCCCTTCCTCTACACGCAGGGGGACACGATCGGCAACACCCCCGATTTCGACGCCAACATGGCCGTCCTCAACACCGACGTCCTCTTCATGAAGATGGTCGACACGCGCTACCGGCTCGGCTCGGCACCGATCGCGGTCCCGGTCACCGAGACCGAACGGATCCCGTCCTGGGACGAGGTGGCGACGGTGCAGACGATCAGCCGCCGCCTCGACGACTACGTGCCGCTGGTCGACCCGGTGGTCGACTGGGCGAAGATCGAGGCGATGCGCGACCGGCTCGTGGCCGGCGGGCGCAGGTTCTACGAAGCGGCGATCGGCGGCCTCGCCGGGGCCGGGATCGACGTCCGCGACCCGGCGCAGCTGCTGCTGGTGCTGAAACGGCTCGGGTCGGAGCGCTGCGAGGAACTCTTCGGCGCCGGCGATCCCGACCCCGAGTTCCCACGCGGGCGCCGCCCGGTCCTCGAAACCGATCTGGTCAAGAGCACGATGGAAGAGCGCGAGCGGATCCTGACCCAGCTGCACGGCCGCCACGAAGAGGAGGCGATCCGCGGGATGAAGGTGCTCGTCACCTCGACCGACGTGCATGAATTCGCGCCGTTCCTGCTCAGCTCGACGCTCTCGGCGGTGGGGACCGAGGTGATCGACTTCGGCATCAACCGCGATCCCGAGGACATCGTCAAAGCGGTGATCGAGACCGACGCCGACGCGGTGGTGATCAGCACCCACAACGGCGTCGCCCGCAACTTCGGCCAGCTGCTGATGCGCGAGCTCGGCGGGGCGTCGACCCGCGAGGTGCCGGTCTTCATGGGCGGGGTGCTGAACGAAGACGTCGAGGGCTCCGACGTCCCCCGCGACGTCAGCGCTGACCTCAACGCCACGGGGATCCAGACCCCGGGGACGATCGACCGCCTCGTCGACGCGCTGATCGAGTGCCGCGCCGGGGGCGTCCCCGCCTAGATGGGCGCGATCGCGCTCGCCGACTTCGGCAGCACCTACACCAAGCTCAGCCTCGTCGACCCGGAGGAGGGGAGGCTGCTGGCGCGCGCCGAGGCGCCGACCAGCATCGGCAGCGATCTGATGGAGGGGTTTGCGGCGGCGCTCGAAGCAGCTCGGCGTGCCGCCGGCAATGTTGAGGTCGATGAGGCGATCGCCGCTTCCAGCGCCGGTGGCGGCCTGCGGGTGGCAGCGGTCGGCCTGGTCGCCGATCTGACCGCGGCGGCCGCACGGCAAGCGGCGCTGAACGCCGGCGCCCGGGTCGGCACGGTGCTGGCCGGCAGGTTGGAGTCCGGGCACCTGGACGAGCTGCGGGCGGCGCGGCCGGAGATCGTCCTCTTCGCCGGCGGCACCGACGGCGGCCAGGG
>JBQCHW010000062.1:0-7947 GCA_051954315.1 Solirubrobacterales bacterium | reverse complement strand
GGTGGTTGACGTGGCTCCAGGAAAGCTCGGAGATGTGGATGAGGCCGTCGATCCCGTCGAGGTCGACGAAGGCGCCGAAGTCGACGATGTTCGAGATCTTGCCTTCGACCACCTGGCCGGGCTCGAGCCGGCCGAGGATCTGCTCGCGCACCTCCTTGCGCTCCTCCTCGAGGACAGCGCGGCGCGAGAGGACGACGTTGTTGCGGCTGCGGTTGAGCTCGATCACCTTGCACTCGAGCGTCTGGCTCATGAACTCGTCGAGGTTGTGGACGCGGCGGATGTCGACCAGCGAGGCGGGCAGGAAGCCGCGCACCCCGAGGTCGAGGATGAGGCCGCCCTTGACGACCTCGATGACGCTGCCTTCGACCGGTTCGCCCGAGTCGGCGGCGACCTCGATGCGGCGCCAGGCTTTCTCGAAGCGGGCGCGCTTCTTGGAGAGGATCAGGCGGCCCTCGGAGTCCTCCTTGGTGAGGACGAGGGCGTCGATCTCCTCGCCGAGCTCGACCTCTTCGTGCGGGTCGACCGACTTGCGGATCGAAAGCTCGCCCGACGGGATGACGCCCTCGGCCTTGTAGCCGATGTCGACGAGCACCTCGTCTTTGTCGATCCGGACGACTTTGCCTTTGACGACATCGCCCTCCTCGAAGGACACCATCGTCGCCGCGTAATTCGGGACGATCTTGCCGTCGATATTGAGGAGAAGGCCGCCAGAACCCTCGACAGGGGTGGCGCTGGGCGCAGGCGTCATGGTCTCGGTCGCGGACACGGGCGGCAATGATGGCAGAATCCGGCTCGATGCCGGTCCGAGCCACCAAGCGCGGCGACGAACGCACGCCGCTGAGCGGCGAGCACGACGTCCTCATCTGCGGTGCCAGCTTCGCCGGGCTGGCGGTTGCACGCGAGCTTGCGGGCTCCGGCGCCGACGTCCTGATCGTCGATCGCTACGAGATCGGCGAGCGCCAGACCTCCGCCTGCGGCATCCCGACCGAGTGGCTGGAGCGGCTCGGGCTGATGGCGGCCGAGCGCCAGCGCTTCGACACCCTGGTCATGCACACCCCCCACGGCGACACCCGCTACAAGCTCCCCTGGACCTTCTCGACCTTCGACTACCGCGAGCTCTGCCAGCTGCTCTGGCGCGACTGCGACGCGACCTTCGAGACGGCAAAGGTGAATGGGCGTGCCGCGGCGACCAACGGCGGCGGCCAGATCTCGGTCGAGACCGACCGCGGCGTCGTCTCCGCCCCGCTCGTCGTCGACGCCCTCGGCTGGCGGCGGATGCTCGCATCCGGCGACGGCTACCAGCCGCCCGACGCGCCGCTCTCCCGCGGTCTCGAGGTCCATCCCGGCGGCGAGTCCGAGGACCTGGCGATCTGGATCGACCGCAAATACGTGCCCGCCGGCTACGGCTGGTCGTTCCCCGCTCGCGACGAGCTGCGGATCGGGATCGGCTCCTTCGACCCCCGCTTCCACGTCAAGGACACCACCGTCGAGCTGACCCGGGACCTTGGCAAGGAGCCGAACGAGTACCAGGGCAACTGGATCCCCCACAAACTCCGCCGCGCCACCGAGGGCGGCGTCTTCTTCGTCGGCGACTCGGCCGGCCACTGCCTGCCGCTGAGCGCGGAGGGGATCAGGACGGCGCTCTACTTCGGGATCGCCCTCGGCCGCGAGCTGCGTAGCGTCTACGAGGGACGCCAGAGCCGGACCGACGCGGAAGCAAGCTACGCCTCCTTCCACGACTCCCACGAGTGGAAGTTCAAGTGGATGCTGCGGGTGCAGAAGCTGATCCCACGAGTGCCGCCGCGGATCCTCGGGCCGGCGATCAGGCTGATGGGGAGCAAGCGCTTCGTCAACTGGTCGTTCGACCACTACCTGGCGATCGCGCCGCCGGAGTACGCCGGCTCGAAGTGGGCCTCCCGTTCAGCGGACGACCAGAACGGTCCCGGCCATCAGCAGGGCGACGCCGAGCAGGCGCTGGGGCGAGAGCGGGACCTGGTCGAGGCCAAAGAGGCCTAATCGGTCGATCACGATCGACGCCGTCAGCTGACCGAAGATCGTCGCCGCGGCGACGCCGCCGGCCCCGATCACCGTCACCGCGATCAGGGCGTTGAGGACGTAGAGGGCGCCGAGGAAGCCGCCGAGCAGGTAGTACCAGCTGACGTCGAAGGTGCTCGAGAGGCCGCCGGCCTTGCCGCTGAGGACGACGACCGCGGCGAGCGCCAGGGTCCCGATCGAGAAGGAGACGAGCGCCGCCGGCATGCTCCCGGTCGATTTCCCGAGCCCGGCGTTGATCGGCGCCTGAGCGGCGATCAGTCCGCCCGCGGCGGCGGTGAGCATGACGGTGACACCCCTATCCACGGGGCTCTCTCGGGATGCGCGTGATCTTCGGGCTGGACATGTGTTGGGTGGGGTGAGGCGCGATTGAACCTAGGCGCTCTCTTATCAGTAACGCCATAGGCCTACCCGGCCGATCCAGGGAGAACCAGCCATGACCCCACCGCCCGCCGAGCAGTTCGCCGCCCGCATCTTCATGGGGCCCGCCCTCCGCGCCCAGCCGGACCGCAGGCTGGTCGACCTCGTCCGCGACGGCTACGACGCCGCCTTCGAGGAGATCGTGCGCCGCTACCGGCGCCCGCTCGACCGCTTCGCGGCGGCGATCGTCGGCGGCCGCTCCGAGGACGTCACCCAGGACGCCTTCTCGAAGGCGCTGCTGGCGCTGCGCGGCTCCGAGGCGGAGATCGAACTGCGCCCCTGGCTCTACCGGATTGTCCGCAACACGGCCTTGAACGACCTGCGCGTTGCCGCCCCGGTGGCAGCGGAGCTCTCCGAGGCCCTTCCCGGCGCCCGCAGCGCCGCCGCCGAAGTCGAGTCGCGGGAGGAGCTGCGGGAGCTGATGGAGCGGCTGCAGGCGCTCCCCGAGACCCAGCGGGCGGCACTGGTGATGCGCGAGCTCGAGGGGCTCAGCCACGAGGAGATCGCGGCGGCGCTCGGGGTCAGCGGCGGCGCCGCCCGGCAAGCGATCTTCCGGGCGCGAGCGGCGCTGCGCGAGGGCTTCGGCCTGCTGCTGCCGCTGCCGGTGCTGCGAGCGCTGGCCGACCACGGCGGCGAAGCTGGCGCGGCCGGCGGCGTGGCCGCGCTCGGCGGCGGTGCCCTCAAAGCCGGGATGGCGACCGTGCTGATCGCCGGAGCGGTCGGCGCCGGCGTTGCGGTCGAGCATCAGCGCGGCCATGGGCCTGGTCCTGAAGCCGCAGCGGCGGCACCTTTGGCGAAGCGCGGGCACCCGAGCTCTGGAAACGGTCCCGCGGCGGCGGAATCCAGCTCTTCGCACGGCAGCGACCGGGCGAACAGGGACAGTGGTTCTTCAGGCGACGACCGCGGCAGCGACCAGGGCGGCCCCGAGGACAGCGTCGGCTCGCTCGCCGACGGCGATCGCAGCGGCTCCGGCAGCTCCGGCGGCGGCGCGCCCAGCAGCGGCTCGCATCACTCTGGCGGCGGCTCGGGTGGCTCCGGTCCTTCCGGGCCCAGCTCCACCTCCGGCTCGACTGGCATCTCCGGCTCCGGCGACCGTCACGGCGGCCAGAGCGGGAGCGACGACGACGGCTCCCACTCCGGCAGCGGCTCGGACGACGGCGGCGGCAACTCAGGGGACGACAGCGGCAGCTCCGGTAGCTCCGGCAGTGACGACGGCTTCACCAGCGGCGACGACGGGAGCAGCTCCGGCCCCGGCAGCGGCGAGATCGAGAGCGACCCGGTCACCACCACCGAACCCGTCCTCAGCGACGACGGCAGCGGCAGCGGTTCCGATTCGGGCAGCGGCAGCTCGGGTGGGGACGGCGGCACCAGCGGCAGCGGCGACCTCAGCGGCGGCGAGCTGACCAGCGGCTCGGACGGAAGTCCATAGCCGCGTGATCTTGGCGGCGGCCTCGGGTTCTAGCCGCAACCAGTTGTTGAACTTCGAACACAGGAGGAAAGGCATGACCCGCAACAAAGGACGGCGAGCTCGCCTCGGGATGACCTGGTTCGCGCTGGCGCTCGGTGCGCTCGCGCTCCTGGCCATGCCGGGCCTGGCCGCTGCAAAGGACCACAACCACGACCACCTTCCGGACAAGTGGGAGAAGAAGCACCACCTCTCCTTGAAGGTGAATCAGGCCCACAAGAACCAGGACGGCGACAGCTTGCGCAACCGGGCCGAGTTCCTCGCCGGCGACAACCCACGCGACGCCGATTCCAACGACGACGGGGTCATGGACGGCGAGGACAACGCCGGCACGATCACCTCGTTCGACGCCGAAACCGGCAAACTCGTGATCGATCTATTCGGCGGCGAAACGATCTCCGGCCTCGTCAACCAGGGAACCGAGATCAAGTGCGAGGACAGCTCGGGCGCCTCGGCCAGCAGCGAGGGCTCCGGCTCCGGTGAGGTCGAGCCGGGCGACGACAACGGGGGCGAAGGCGAGGTCGAGCCTGGTGACGACAACGGCGGCCAGGAAGAGGCCGGCGATGACAACGGTGGCCAGGGCGAGGAAGAGCCCGGGGACGACAACGGCGGCGAAGAGGCCGGCGATGACCACGGGGGCGACAACTCCGGCCCGGGCAGCGTCAACTCCGGTCCCGGCAGCGGGGACGATCAGGACGGGGGCGGTAACTGCACCACCGCCGATCTGGTTCCGGGCGCGGTCGTCCAGGAGGCGGAGCTGAAGGTCGCTAACGGCCAGGCGACCTTCGAGGAGGTCGAGCTGTCGGGCAAAGACGCCTAACCAGCGAGTCGGCGTTCGTGGCTACTTGGCGTTAAGCCAGTCAGAGCCGACGCCGACGTCGACCTCCAGCGGCGGATCGAGCGGGTAGGCGGCGCACATCTCGCGCTCCACCAGCTCGGTCGCCGCTTCCATCTCGGCGGGCGGGCCCTCGAAGAGGAGCTCGTCGTGGATCTGCAGGACCAGTCGGGTCTCTCCCCCGGTCTCCCGCAGCGCCCGCTGACACCGCACCATCGCCACCTTGATGATGTCGGCGGCGGTGCCCTGGATCACCGTGTTGACCGCGAGCCGCTCGCCGAGCCGGCGGGTGTTGGGGTTGCCGGAGCGCAGCTCGGGGATCGGCCGCCGCCGGCCCATCAGCGTGGTCACGAACCCCTCCTCCTGGGCCCGTTCGATCACCTGCTCGCGGAAGGCGCGGACCGCCGGGAAGCGCTCGAGGTAGCGGGCGACGAATTCCTCGCCCTCCTTTCGGGGGATGTTGAGGCGGTCGGCTAGGCCGAACCCGGTCAGCCCGTAGACGATCCCGAAGTTGACCATCTTCGCCTTCGAGCGCTGGCCGACGTCGACCTCGTCGCGCTCGATCTCGAAGACCTCGGCCGCGGTCGCGGCGTGGACGTCTTCGCCCTCGCGGAAGACGTCTTTGAGGACCACCTCGTCGGCGACGTGGGCGAGGACGCGGAGCTCGACCTGGCTGTAGTCGGCGGAGAGCAGCCGCGCGCCCTCCTCGGCGACGAAGCAGGCGCGGACCGGGCGGCCGAGGTCGGTGCGAATGGGGATGTTCTGCAGGTTCGGGTTGGTGCTGGAGAGGCGGCCGGTGGTGGTCGAGGCCTGGTTGAAGGTGGTGTGGACACGGCCGGTCTCGGGGTCGATCAGCTCCGGCAGCGAGTCGAGGTAGGTGTTCTTGAGCTTGGTCAGCTCGCGCCAGGACTCGATCTTCTCGACGATCGGGTGCTCGTCGCGGATCTGGGCGAGGACGCGGGCGTCGGTCGAGAAGCCGGTTTTGCCGCGGCGCTTGCGGGTCAGGCCGAGCTTCTCGAAGAGGATGCGGCCGACCTGCTGCGGCGAGCCGATCGTGAACTCCTCCTCGGCCAGCTCGTAGATCTCCTTTTCCAGGGTGTCGATGCGCTCGCCGAAGCCGGCGCCGACCTCGGCCAGCCGCTTGGCATCTAGCTTCAGGCCCTCGCGCTCCATCGCCGCCAGCACCCCGACCAGCGGCAGCTCGACCTCGCGCAGCAGTTGCTCCAGCCCCAGCTCCTCGATACGCGGCGCCTGCACGGCGGCAAGGGCGGCGACCAGGCGCGCTTCCTCGGCCGGGTCGAGGCCGGGCTCCAGCTCCTCCCCCAGCGCCATTTGGCCGTCGTCCTCCTCCGGCTTCTCGGCGGCCGCGCCCTCGGCAAGGCCGATGCCCGCGTCGGCGGCCAGCTCGACGAGGTCGTAGGTGCGCCGCTGCGGCTCCAGCAGGTAGGCGGCGATCATCGTGTCGTGGTCGAGCTGTGGCTCGACCCCCTCCCGCGCCGCCGCCGCCAGCAGGCCGTGACGGCCGCCGCCGAGCGACTTGGCGTCGTGGGCGGCGAAGGGCTTGCCGTCGAGCGTGACCGCCAGCTCGTCGAGGCTCGAGGCGCCGGCGAGGAGACGGTCAGCTTCGGCGGCTGCCCAGCGATCGCCGGCGATGCCGAGCGCCACCGGCCCCTCCCCCAGGTCCCCCGGGGTCGCCTCCTCCGCCTCGACCTCGAGCTCGGTCTGCACCCTGCGCCCCGGCACCGCGTCGCCCTCCGGCAGCGCTTCTTCCAGTCGCTCCATCACCGCCCGCAGCTCGAACTCGCGCATGAACTCGCGCAGGGCGCCGCGGTCGGGCTCGGATGACATCGCCTCCCCGAGGTCGACCCCGGTCTCGATGTCGTACTGCAGGGTCGCCAGCTGCTTGGAGAGGCGGGCGTCCTCGGCGTGGTTGGTCAGGTTTTCCTTGCGTTTTTTGCCTGAGATCTCGTCGACGTTTTCAAGGACCCCTTCCAAAGAGCCGAACTGCTGGAGCAGCTGCGTCGCCGTTTTCTCGCCGATCCCGGGGACGCCGGGGATGTTGTCGGAGGTGTCGCCGCGCAGCCCCATCAGGTCGGTGATCGACTCCGGCGGTACCCCGTAGCGCTCTTCCACGGCGGCGCGGTCGTAGATCTTCGTCTCGGTGATCCCGCGCGAGGTGCTCATCACCCGCACTCCCTCGTCAACGAGCTGGTAGGCGTCGCGGTCGCCGGTCACGACCATCACCTCGATCCCTTGCTCGCGCGCCTGCTTGACCAGCGAGGCGATCACGTCGTCGGCCTCGTAGCCGTCGATCCTGACGTTGGTGTAGCCGAAGGCCTCAACCAGCGGCATCAGGTGCGGCCACTGCTCGCGCAGCAGATCGGGCCGCGGTTTCCGCTGCGCCTTGTAGAGGTCATACGTTTTCTCGCGCCCGCTCCAGCCGGCGTCCCAGGCGACCACGACTCCCTGGGGGTGATGCTCGTCGATGATCTTCACCAGCATCGAAGCGAGGCCGTAGATCGCATTCGTCGGCCGCCCGTCGCTGGTCCCGATCGACTCGGGCAGGGCGAAGAAGGCGCGGTAAGCGAGGCTGTTGCCGTCGATCAGGAACAGCTGCGGTGCATCGGCTGACACGGCCCGCGACTCTACGACAGCGCCCCCCGGATCACGGAGACGATGCGCTCGGGCTCTTCTTCGAGCTGCGTATCGGTGAAGCGAAGGACGGTGTAGCCGGCGGCGCGAAGGTCTAGGTCGCGAGCGTGATCGTCCTCAAAAGAGACGGAACCGCGGTGATAAGCGAAGAAGTCAGCTTCCACGACCAGCCGCTGCCGGCGCCAGAGGAAATCGACCTCCCAGCGGCCGAGCTTGACGTTGACCTCTGGCGGCGGGAGGCGGTGGTAGTGGTAGAGGTCGAGAAAGGCGGTCTCGAGATCGGAGCGGGTGCGACCGGGCTCGATGCCTTCGAGGTGATGGCCTTTGTGCTCGGCCTGACGGATGGCGCGGCGGAGGAGGTGTGGAGGGAGGAGGGATGAGGTGCGGAGGTCGTCGACGGTCCGCTGGATGGTGGTGACGGGGATGTTGTGGCGGTGGGTGGTGAGGAGCCGTCACCCAAGCCCACCGTATTGGTGAGGGGAGGGGGGCGCGGGAGTACGCAACCCGGGGGGGTATATGCAAG
>JBQCHW010000061.1:0-2536 GCA_051954315.1 Solirubrobacterales bacterium | reverse complement strand
AACCACCCACACTAATTAATAAAAAACAAACTTCCCCCCCCCCCCCCTGGGCCCGTTCATCATCCTCTTTCATATGTTTTTTTGGGCCTTCCCCCCCCGCGCCCGGGCCGCCCGAACTTCCACTCGAGCGTTTGGAGGTGCCTCTCCGAGATTGGGGCCCCTATAAGGGACCTAAGTGCGGAGTCGTGCTTCGGGAGGCGCTCAGCCAGCGGGCGGCTGGGCCTCGCCCAAGCCGTGCGTGCCCGCGGCGCCGACGCCCGTCGCTTCGTCCACCTTGTGGACGACCTCCGCCGGCCCGGCCACTCCGTAGAAGACGAAGTTGTAGTCGTCGCTCGCTGCCGTGTCGAAGTCGACGTCGCCGATCTGCATCAGGCGCTGGTAGACGGACTGGCGGTAGTTGACGTTCTGGACGCGCTCGAGGCGGGTCTCCTGGACCTCTTTGGAGATGATGCCGCGCTTGATGTTGAGGCGACGGTCGGTGATCGTGTAGGTGGTCGCCACTCGTTTGACGAAGCCGATCAGGACGGTGAGGCCGAGGACGACGAGGATCACCAGGAAGGCGGTGCCGCTGCCGGCGGCGAGCTTGGCGATGACGCCGAGGATTACCGCGACCAGCAGGCCTTTCAGGTAGAAGCCGAGGATCGCCCGCCAGGACGGGTGGCCTTCGAAGATCACCCGCTCGCCGGGGTGGAGGTTGACGCTCATCGCGGGCAGCATATGACCTGATCTGGCGGCAGGACAACGGAATAGCCGAAGGTGCGGGAAGTCCGGCCGGGGCATCTTGCGCCCCCCATAACCTCGGTCGGTGGCGATCCTCCGCGTCGAGCCCTTGACCACCGCCCGCGCCCTGCGCGGACCGTTCGACTACCGCCGGCCGGAGGCGATGGCCGAGCTCGACGTCGGCAGCGTCGTGCGGGTGCCCTTTGGGCCGCGCCGCATCCTCGGCGTCGTCGTCGAGGTCGCCGAGGGCTCGGAGCTGCCGCCGGAGCGGCTGGCGGAGCCGCTCGAGGCGCTGGAGGCGGGGGCGACGCCGGAGCTGGTCCGGCTCGGGCTCTGGGTCGCCCGCGAGTACTGCTCGACCCCCTCGCGCGGGCTGCAGCTGGTGCTGCCGCCGGGGACGGGGACCGGTGGCAAGGGCCGCACGGTGCGCTCGAAGACCGAGCTGCGGGTGGCGCTGCTGCCTGCCGGGGAGGCGGCGCTGGAGGGGGGTGAGCGCCTCGGCTCGAAGCAGCGCTCGGTCCTCGAGGCGCTGCGCTCGGGCGAGATGTCGGCCGGGGAGCTGGCGACCGCGGTCGGCTCGGACCGCCAGACGCTGCGCCGGCTCGAGGGGCGCGGCCTCGTCGCCATCCGCACCACCACCGTCCGTCGTATCCCTGGCGAGCCGGGGCTCGCCGCCGCCGCCGTTGCGCCCAAGCTGCTGCCCGAACAGCAGGAGGCGGTCGAGGCGCTCGTCGCCGCCCTCGACGGCGAGGCCGGCGCCCCGCGCAGCCTGCTCCTCCACGGCGTCACCGGCTCGGGCAAGACCGAGGTCTACCTGGCCGCGGTCGAGGCGGCGCTGGAGCGGGGCAAGGGCGCGATCGTCCTCGTCCCCGAGATCGGCCTCGCCCCGCAGGCGGTCGCCCGCTTCCGCGCCCGGCTCGGCGACCGCTTCGCCGTCCTGCACTCGGCCCTCTCGCCCGGCGAGCGGTACGACGAGTGGCGTCGGCTCCGCGACGGCGAGGCGCAGGTCTGCGTCGGCCCGCGCTCCGCCGTCTTCGCGCCCGTCCGCGACCTCGGCCTGATCGTCATCGACGAGGAGCACGAGCCCTCCTACAAGCAGGAGGGCGACCCCACCTACGACGCCCGCGCCGTCGCCCGCAAACGCGCCGCCGACAGCGGCGCCGTCCTCGTCGCCGGGACCGCGACGCCGCGCCCGGAGAGCTGGCTGGAGCTGCCGCGGCTGGAGCTGCCGCGCCGCGTCGACGGCCGCCGCATGCCGCCGGTCCACCTTGTCGACATGCGCGAGGCCGACCCGCGCAGCGGCCCGGTCCACGCCGAGACCTGGGAGGCGCTGGAGGGGGTCCGCGCCGCCGGCGCCAAGGCGATCGTGATGATCAACCGTCGCGGCTTCGCGCCCTGGCTCACCTGCCGCTCCTGCGGCCACCACTGGAGCTGCCCCAACTGCGACGTCTCGCTGATCGTCCACCGCCACGGCGGCCGCCTCGTCTGCCACCACTGCGCCCACGCCGAGCCGCAGCCGCGCGCCTGCCCCGAGTGCGGCTCGACCACGCTCGCCCAGGCCGGCGCCGGCACCGAGCGGATCGAGCGGCTGCTGGCCGAGCGCCTCGACCCGATGCCGGTGCTGCGCCTCGACTCCGACACCGCCGCCGAGCGCGGCGCCCACGCCCGCATCCTCGCCCGCTTCGACGAGACTCCCAGCGCCGTCCTCGTCGGCACCCAGATGGTCGCCAAGGGCCACGACTTCCCCGAGGTGACGCTGAGCGCGATCCTCGACGCCGACGCGACCCTGCGCTTCCCCGACTTCCGCGCCGAGGAG
>JBQCHW010000060.1:0-4290 GCA_051954315.1 Solirubrobacterales bacterium | reverse complement strand
GATCGTCGGTGCGGCGGCCGAGGCCGTCGAAGCAACCTCGGCCGCAATCGGCCCGGGGATCGGCCCCTGTTGTTATGAGGTCAGGCAGGAGGTCCTGGACGCCTTCGCCGACCTTGGCGACGGCATCTCCAAAGGCCGGATGCTCGACTTGCCGGAGGTCGCCCGTCGCCGCCTCGCCGAGGCCGGTGTCGAGCGGGTCGAGTCCGCGGGCCTCTGCACCAGCTGCGAGCCGCAGCTCTTCTTCTCTCACCGTCGCGACAACGGCCGCACCGGCCGCCAGGCCGGCATCGCCTGGCTGGAGGAATAGGGGGTGGCCGAGCTGATCCACGACATCGATGCGGCGAAGGTGGCGGCGAACCTCGAAGAGGTCAGAGCCGTCACCGGCGACGAGGTCGAGCTCCTGGTGGCGACGAAGTACGTCCCACTCGAGGAGATGGGAAAGCTGGCCGAGGCGGGGGTGCGGCTGGTCGGCGAGAACCGCCAGCAGGACCTCGCCGCCAAGCACCAGCGCTGGGGCGACACCTTCGAGTGGGACTTCATCGGCAACCTGCAGAGCCGCAAGCTCAAGCAGGTTCTGCCGCTCTGCCGGCTGATCCATTCGGTTGCCACCGATTCGGTCCTGGCGCAGCTGGAGAAGCACGGGACGCCGGAGACCGAGGTGCTGGTCGAGGTCAACCTCTCCGGCGAGGAGGACAAGGGCGGGGTGGCCCCAGAGGAGCTGCCGGCCTTCATCGAGCGCTGCCCGGTTCGGGTAACCGGGCTGATGACGATGCCGCCGTTCAGCGAGGACCCGGAGCGCTCGCGACCCTATTTCGCCAGCCTTACCGAGCTCGCAGACGCCATGGGCCTCACCCGCCTCTCGATGGGAACCTCGCAGGACTGGCGGGTCGCGGTCGAGGAGGGGGCGACGATCATCCGCCTCGGCCACGCGCTGTTCGAGTGATTTTCCCGCGCAACTGGGAATAATCTGTAAAGGAGTCGGCCCCCCAAGGCCGAAACACGCTGCAGATATGGCTCTCAAAGACACTTGGCATAGAGCGCTGGTCTACTTCGGACTGGCCGAGGATCACGACTACGGTCCCGAATACGAGGAAGACTTCGAGCCCGAAACGGGGACCGAGGAGGTCTACGAGGGCCGCCGCGAACGCGGCGAGAGCTCGTCCGTCCGTCGCCTGCCGACCTCGCGCCGCCCGCGCCGCGACGAGATCGACGACATCTTCGGCGACGACGAACCGATCGGCGGCGGCCGCACCCGCACGCTGCGCCCGGTCGACAACGGCGGCGACGGCGGCGATCTCCAGGTCCACCTGGTGATCCCGCGCAACTTCAACGACGCCCAGCAGGTCGCCGACCAGTTCAAACGCCAGGTACCGGTGATCCTCAACCTGCAGACCGCCGACCACGAGCTCTCGAAGCGGATGATCGACTTCTGCTCCGGCCTCACCTACGCCCTCGACGGCGGCATGCAGCGGATCGCCGAGAAGATGTTCCTGCTGACCCCCCGCAACGTCGACGTCTCCGCCGAGGAAAAGGCGAGGCTGATCGACAAGGGCTTCTTCAACCAGTCGTAGGTCGCCTGGGGGCTAGTCTCCCCGCCATGGTCGTCGGTTTCGTAGGTTCGGGAAGCATGGCCGCCGCGATCGCTCGCGGCTGGGCCGGTGAGTTCGAGGAGATGCTGTTCTCCGACAGCGGCTCGGGGCGGGCGCAGGAGGTCGCGGACGAGCTGGGGGGAGGGGTCGCCTCGAACGAGGAGATCGCGCGACGCGCCGATCTGGTCCTGCTGGCGGTGAAGCCGAACAAGCTCGAGGAGGTTGCGCCGGAGCTGGTGGCGGCGAAGGAGGTCGTCTCGGTGCTGGCGGCGACGCCGCTGGAGCGGCTGCGGGCGGCGCTGCCGGGAGCCGAGCAGGTGCTGCGGGTGATGCCGAACGTCGGGGTCGAGGTGCGCCAGGGGGTCCTCTGCGTCGCCGGCTCCGTCAGCCCTCAGGCGCGGGAGAAGCTGGACCTGCTGGGGCGCGTTGTCGAGCTGCCAGAGGAGGACTTCGACGCCGCGACCGCGGTGATGGGCTGCTCGCCGGCCTATTTCGCGCTGGCGGTGGAGGCGATTGCCGATGCCGGAGCCGCCGACGGCCTCGATCCCACGCTTGCCCGCGAGCTGGTCGTCGAGACCGCCGCCGGGACCGCGGAGCTGCTGCGCCGCCACGACCCCGCCGCGGTCCGCAAGGCCGTCGCCTCACCGGGCGGCAGCACCGAGAAGGGACTGGAGGCGCTCGACCGCGAAGGCGCGCGTGAGGCGTTCGAGGCAGCCGTGCGGGCGTCGCTGGAGAAGATGCGAGGGTGATCCCGCTCGCCCTCGACCGCGGCGACGTCGCCGACTACGTAGCCGCCCTCTTCCTCGTCTACGTGATCCTGATCTTCGCCCGGATCGTCCTCTCCTTCATCCCGCGGATGCCCTACCGGCCCTGGCTGCGATCGGTGCTCGACTTCATCACCGAGACCACCGACCCCTACCTCAACTTCTTCCGCCGCTTCCTGCCGCGGTTCGGCGGCGGCGGCTTCGCCCTCGACCTCAGCCCGATGGTCGGCCTGATCGTCCTCTTCGTCGCCGAGGCGATCGTCGTCGGGCTGATCCGCGGGTGAGCTACGCCACCGCCCGCGCCTGGGCGCTCGCCGGGGCCGTCTGCGGGCTCGTATTCGCGATCGACCAGGCCGCCAAGGCGGCGATCGAGGCGCACCTGGTCATCGGCCAGGACGAAGAGGTCCTCGGCCCGCTGGAACTGACGCTCTCGCACAATCGCGGCGTCGCCTTCGGCCTGGCGGGCGGCGCCGGGGTGAAGCTGGTGCTGACGACGGCGCTGGCGCTGGGGGTGATCGGCTACCTCTTCTCCCGCAACCCGCAGCGGCCCTGGATGTGGCTGGCGGTGGGCCTGGTCGCCGGCGGCGCGGTCGGCAACCTCGCCGACCGGATCCGGGCCGATGCGGTCACCGACTTCATCGTCGTCGGCTCCTGGCCAGCCTTCAACCTCGCCGACGTCTCGATCACCCTGGGGGTGCTCCTGCTCGTCTTCCTCTACCTGCGAGACGCCGAGCAGGAGGAGCGGGAGGATGAGACGCAGCCGGAGGCGGGCGGTGGCTGAGCCGGAGCTGCGGATCGTCCACCTCGACGAGCAGCTGGCGGTGGTCGACAAGCCGGCGGGACTCGTCGTTCACCCGGCGCCCTCGCATACCGGCCCGACCCTGGTCGACGAGTTGGCCGAGATCCTCGGGGGCGGGGGAGACCCCGAGCGGCCCGGGATCGTCCACCGCCTCGACAAAGGGACCAGCGGGCTGCTGGTCGTGGCCCGCGACGACGAGACCCACGCGGCGCTGCAGGAGGCGGTGCGGCGGCGCGAGGTCGAGCGGATCTACCTGGCGCTCGCAGGCGGAAAGCTTGCCTCCCGCACCGGCACGATCGACGCCCCGATCGGCCGGGCGGCGCGGCATCGCCACCGGATGGCGGTCTCCGGCGCCGCCTCCCGCCAGGCCCGGACCCACTTCGAGGTGCTGGAGCTGCTGCCGCGGGAGACCTACCTGGAGGCGCGGCTGGAGACCGGCCGCACCCACCAGATACGTGCCCACTTCGCCGCGATCGGCCATCCCCTGACCGGCGACACCACCTACGGCGGCGCCGAGCGCTACGGCCTCGGGCGCCAGTTCCTCCACGCCCATCGGCTCTCCTTCACCCATCCGAGCAGCGGCGAGCGCCTCAGCTTCACTTCCGAGCAGCCCCCGGACCTCGCCGCCGCCCTGGAGGCGGCCCACGCCGAGTAGCGCCACCGCTCTACAATCGGCGAACCAAATCCCAACCCCCGTCAGGACTTCGCCGGTCCTGCCTGGCCACCACCAGGTCCCGGCAAGCGCGGCGGGGCGCTTTGCCCAAAAGACAAAAGGAGATTCACCACATGGCTCAAGCAGAACTGAAAGATCTGCTCGAGGCCGGAGTCCACTTCGGCCATCAGACGCGCCGCTGGAACCCGAACATGCGCCGCTTCATCTTCACGGAGATGGACGGGATCCACATCATCGACCTGCTGCAGACCGAGGCGCTGCTGGAGAACGCCCGCAAATTCGCCGGCGAGCTGGCGACCGGCGGCGGCACCGTCCTCTTCGTCGGCACCAAGAAGCAGGCCGCCGACACGATCCAGGAATGGGCCGACCGCTGCAAAATGCCCTACGTCAACAAGCGTTGGCTCGGCGGCCTCCTGACCAACTTCAACACGATGTCGGGCCGGATCGCCCGCCTCCACGAGCTCA
>JBQCHW010000059.1:0-10745 GCA_051954315.1 Solirubrobacterales bacterium | reverse complement strand
GGGAGACCGTGTCCCCGATCTGGACGCTGTCGCCGTCGATCGCCTCCGCCTCCCCCTGCAGGGTGGCGCCGTTCAGCAGGGTCCCGTTGGTCGAGTTCATGTCCTCGACGTAGAACCGGCTCTCGCGGGAGAAGACTCGGGCATGGAGGCTGGAGGCGTAGCGGTCGTCGATCCGCACGTCGGCCTCCTTCGAGCGGCCGATCGAGAGGCCGCCGATCAGGTCGAAGCGCTGGTCGCGCTCGAGGCCGCCGCCGCGCTCGACGACCAGCCAGGCGTCGTGGCCGCGGTGCGGGGCCTCGGCGAAGGCCGGCGCGGCGTGAAAGCCGGTGGCGTCGGGGGCCGGCCCGGCGGTGCTCCGGCGCAGGTCCTTGAGGGCGCTGCGCGCGATCACGAGCACGAACAGGTAGAGGACGGCGAGGAAGCCGAATTTGAGAGCTACGGATATGGGGTCGTAGTCCACGCGACAGGGACCTTAATGACGGCGGCAGAAGCCGCTACTGCTCGATGTCGAAGGTGAACGTGGTGGTGCCGACGGTGACCTGGTCACCGGGGCTGAGCCGGGTGGAGGGGACGCGGCGGCCGTTGACCTTGATCCCGTTGGTGGAGCCGAGGTCGGCGATCTGCCAGTCGCCGCTCTCGTCGCGCCGCAGCTCCGCGTGGCGGCGGCTGACGTTGGGGTCGGAGAGCACGCACTCGACCGACTTCGAGCGCCCGATCGTCGCCCGCGGCCCCTCGAGGACGTAGCGGCGGTCGGCCAGCGAGACGACCGCGCGGGTGGAGACCAGCGCCCCGACCGCCTGCTCGGGCCGTTTCGGCCGGTCGCGGTCGCGCTCGCGGACCGCCGAGTAGACCATCGTGTGTCCCTCTTCCCCCTGTTCGGGCGCGGCGCCCTCGTGGGCGGGCGGCTTGACCAGGCGCGCCTGGATCCCGAACTCGCCGAGCCGCAGCCGCTCGTCGGTCTGGAACTCGACCGCCGGCCGGGTCAGGAGGTCGTAGCCGCGTCGGCGGGCGTGCTCCAGCAGGTAGCCGGAGAGCTCCTGCTCGAGCGAGCGCTCATACCCTTCGAGCTTGCCGCGGTCCTGGCGGCCGAGGAAGACCGTGTACTCGTTCGGCACGTAGACGCGCTGGACCGAGGCGGTCTTGTGGGCGTCCATTTCCTTAGCGAGCTTGCGCGCCAGTTCGACCGGCTGCACCTCCGAGCTGAAGGCACGGCTGAAGACCCCCTCGACGAGGCCTTCGAACATCGACTCCAGACGGCTCAGCGCTCCGATGGGGAAATCCTAGGGATCGACCGTGAAGATGACGGCGGTGGCCACTACGGCAGGGCCGCCCCGTGCAGGGCCAGGAAGCCGCCGACCGTGGCCGCGGCGGCGAGGGCGCCGAAGCGGGTGATCGCGTGGCCGCGCGAGTACGGGACGTGGTCGGCGAGCGAGTCGAGCGAGTCCTCGATCGCGGTGCCGAGCTCCTCCAGCGAGGGACGGTGGTTGGGCCGCGGCGAGAGGCAGGCGTCGACGGTGTCGGCGAGCTCGCGCGGCAGGTCGGGGCGGAGGCGGCGCAGCGGCCGGGTGCGGCTGCCGATCGCGCGGGCGGTGGCGGCGGGCGTGGCGCGGCGGTGCGGGTTCTCACCACTCCAGCACTCGTAAAGGGTGAGGGCGAGCGAGTAGACGTCGGCCTCGGGTCCGCACGGCTTGCCCTCGGCCTGCTCGGGCGACATGTAGGCGAGGGTGCCGACGACGTCGCCGGCGGCGGTCAGCGGCGAGTCGTCCGCCAAATGGGCGACACCGAAATCCATCAGCTTGGCCCGCACCTCGGTGTCCTCGATCACCTGCACGTTCTGCGGCTTGATGTCGCGGTGGACGACGCCACGCGAGTGAGCGTGGTCGAGCGCCTCGCAGAGGTCGGCGCCGATCTCGCCGATCTCGCGGTCGGAGAGCTCGCCGGTGTGGGAGAGGCGGGCCAGCGTCGAGCCCTCGACCAGCTCGGTCACCAAAAGCGCGTTGCCGTCCTCCTCCCCCATCTCGTAGAGGGTGACGATGCCGGGATGGTTGAGCCGGGCCGCGGCCTGCGCCTCGCGCAGCACCCGCCGGCCGGCCTCCCCCCGCTGCTCGATCGCCTTTACCGCGACCGGTCGCTCGAGCCGGCCGTCCCAAGCCTCGTAGACAACGCCGAAGCCGCCGCTGCCGATGCGGCGCTCGATCAGGAACCGGTTGAGCACGAGCGAGCCAACCATCGTGCCATCGACTTCGTCGTGTCACCCCCGGTTTCCTGCGCCCGGCTGGGAAAAACCCACCGTTTGCGGGGCGATCTGGCGTCACCGCGCGTTCAATGTTCATACTCTCCGCCCCGTGGAGGACTTCGCCTCACGACGCTCACCCCGGCGCCAGCGTCCCAAACGTCGCCCCGAACGCCAGCAGATCATGCTGCGGCGCGGGCTCGCCCTGGGCGGTGGCCTGCTGCTGCTGATCCTGATCGTGCTCGGGATCAAGGGCTGCCTCGACGCCCGCGCCAACTCCCAGCTCAGCGACTACGCGCGCAAGGTCACCGAGATCGTCGAAGGGACCGAACAGACCAGCAAACGCTTCTTCGCCAAGCTCGAAGACCCGGGCAGCGCCTCGGTCACCGACTTCGTCAACGAGGTCAACGGCGACCGCAGCGCGATGGACGGCTACCGCCAGCGGGTCGAGGACCTCGGCGCGCCCGGCGACATGAGCGGGCCGCAGCAGAACCTCGAGCTCGTCTACGAGCTGCGCGCCGGGGCGATGGACGAAATCGCCGAAAAGATGCCGACCGCCCTTGGCGACGCCGGCGCCGAGAAGGCGATGGCCGGGATCGCCAAACAGATGCAGAAGCTGCTCGCCAGCGACATCGTCTACGAACAGGTGGTGCGGCCGGAAGTCGACAACGTTCTCGCCGACAATGGGATCTCCGGCGACGACCTGCCGAAGAGCACCTTCTTGCCTGACGAAAAGTGGCTCGAAGAGAGCACGGTCAGCGACGCGCTCGGGGCGATCAGCGGCAACAGCGGCTCGGCCGCCTCCGGCCTCCACGGAACCGAACTCGCCGGCGTGATCGTCAACGGCAGCGAACTCGCCGAAGGAGCCCCCGCCACCGTCAGTGGCGAAGAAGGCGTCGAACTGGAAGTCCAGGTGACCAACCAGGGCGAATCGACCGAGAACGGCGTCACCGTCGCCGTGACCTTCGAAGGCAACACGATCAAAGGCGAAATCGACGAACTCCCGGCCGGCGAAACCGGGACTGCGACGATTCCGCTGACCCCGACCCCAAGCGGTGAAGTCGCGCTCGATATCGAAGTCGAACCGGTTCCCGGCGAGCACGTCACCACCAACAACGAAGGCACCTTCACGCTGCTGGTCGAATAGACCGTACGATCCGCCGATGCGGATCGCTTACCTAGGCCCGGCCGGAACGTTTACGGAGGACGCTCTCGGCGAAGCGTTTACCGATGGCGGCTTCGAGCCCCTGCGCACTCCGACGATCCCGGACGCGATCTTGGCGGTTGAGCGAGGGGAGGCCGATCGGGCTTTGGTCCCGATCGAGAACTCGATCGAGGGGTCGGTGCGGCCGACGTTGGATGCGTTGGCGTTCGAAGTCGACGGGGTGACGATCGTCGGCGAGCACGACTATCGGGTGCGGGTCCATCTGATCGCTCGCGAGGGCGTTGCCCTGGAGAACGTCGAGGCGGTGCTGTCGCATCCGCAGCCGCTGGCCCAGTGCGCGCGCTTCCTGCGCGAGCGACTGCCGGGGGTGGAACTGCGGAGCGTCAGCAGCACCGCGGCGGCGGTGCGGATGGTCAGCGAGTCCTCGAGGCCTTGGGCGGCGCTCGGAGCCCGGGCGGCGGCGGAGCTCTACGGATGTGAGCTGCTGATCGAGGGCGTCGAGGACCAGGACGACAACGTCACCCGCTTCGTCTGGATCGCGCCGCAAGGGACCGAGCTTCCCTCCGGCGAGGGCGCGGAGGCGTGGAAGACCTCGCTGGTCTTCTCCGAGCTGGGGGCCGACCACCCCGGCGCCCTGGTCGACGCCCTGAGCGAGTTCTCCAACCGCGGGATCAACCTGACGCGAATCGAGTCGCGGCCGCTGCGGCAGGGGCTCGGCCGCTACATGTTCTTCTGCGACCTCGAGGGGAAAGAGGACGATCCCCGCGTCGCCGAGGCGATCGCGGAGCTGCGGAAGAAGGCCGAATCCACCCGGATCCTCGGCTCGTATCCGGTCGGCTGACTCCGCGTCCCGACTAGGTCGTAACTCATTTCCGCGGCCGTTGTAGCGCCTGTCACGAGCACCAGGGCCCGAGCGCCCTACAATTTCTTCCCAGCAATGGCCAGGGTGCTGGTACTCAACGCGACGTACGAGCCCATCAACGTCTGCACGTTGAGAAGAGCCGCTGTCCTCTTGCTGAAGGAAAAGGCCGAACTTCTAGAGCGCCGCGACGGCGCCGCCCTCCACTCCGAGCACATGACGATGGAGCGGCCAGACGTGATCCGCCTCACCAACTACGTCCGCATCCCCCGCGAGGCCCACCGCCGCAAGATCACCCGCCGCGCCGTCCTCGCCCGCGACTCCTGGACCTGCCAGTACTGCGGCTCGACCAAAGCCGGCCTCACCGTCGACCACGTCATCCCCCGCTCCCGCGGCGGCCTCTCCGTCTGGGAGAACATCGTCGCCGCCTGCCCCCCCTGCAACCGCCGCAAGGGCAACCGCCTCCCCCGCGAAATCGAAATGCACCCGGCGACGGTCCCCAAGGCCCCGCCCCCCACCGTCTTCATCCAGGTAGCCAGCCCGAAGATCCCGGCGGCGTGGGAGCAGTACTTACCCGCCGCGGCATAAGTCGTCCTAACCCGCGTGTGGCGGCATATATGGCTCTAGGTCAGCGAGGGCCACAAAGCCGGACCCTTCCCCTTGCCAAACTTCGCCTTCGACGCTCAGGGTGCATTCGCGATCGGTGACACATCCTCCGGTCGCGGCCAGAACTTCTGACGGATAGCTGAGAAAGACGATTGCGTCTTCATCAGTGGCCGGGTCCGAGATCGGCCACGACCAACCCGCTTCGTGTTCCAGCAGTCTGAGCCAGAGGAGAACGAAAGGGGGTGGCAGACGGACAAAAGGTTTTTCGCGTGCCTCTGCCTCTTCGCAGCTCTCTGAGGCTAGATCGGTCTGCGCGCCCAGCTCGACGGACCGGGCAAACCCATAGGTTCCCGTGAGGGTCTTCACCAGATCGACCTCCCCCGAAGCGGGTTCGGCGGCCTCAACGGCGACTAAAGATTCGTCCTGCACCTGTTCCCAGGCAAATTTCGCTGCGTCCCCTGTCAATAGCACTGGCCCACCGGGTCCCGTCGCGGCAACCGACCTAAGAGAGCCTTCGCAGAGACCGAGGGATGCCCATGCTCCGGTGCTCAGTATTTGGGTCGCCGGTTGGCGGCAACCCGCTTTCTCAATCTGCGCCCTCTCGAACAACTGGTCGAATCCGTGGCCGACAGGGGCGGTGTCGGGACAGATCTCGGGAGCGGTAGCTAGTTCCCTGAGGTTGGGGCTGGACGGAGCAGTGGGAGCCGGCAGGGAAGGCTGATTACCGGGAGGCGCGACGCCCCCGGGCTTCTTATTGCGGCCCGGAGTGTTCGCTTCCTGGTTCGTGGATTCGTCAGAGCCTTCGAGCACCACCGCGGCCGCTATACCCAGATAGGTGCAAAGGACCAGGGCGAGAGCCACCACAAGAACCACACCGGCTCGAGCCCTTGCCAGCTTCCTGCCCGCTCTCCCAACGCTGACCCGCGATCGTCTCGTCGCGAGGATGAGTAAGCCGGCCGTCGTAAGAGTGCCGATGGCTGCGCCGACCAGCGGCGCCGTCGAGATCACGATTATCAACTGGCAGGTGCCGGCCAGGAGACAGAGCTTCGCGAAACCGAGACGAACACGGTTTCCCGAACCTCCCCCTCGGGCGATAGCGCCACGGTGGTGGATTCGGTAGATCTCGATGCCCCCCGCACAACCGGTGGACACCGACGCGGTGATTGCGAGAGGCAGGACCCATTCGACAGGACCGAGGGCGGCGACAACTGCGACCGCAGCCATCGCCAAGGTCACGATTGACGCAGTAAGTCCGATCGCCCGCTCCCAGGAGGCGGAAGTCCGAGAATCCGTCTGGCCCATTTCCAATGATTGTCGATTTCAGTTAACTAGGTTTTCACAAGATAAAGCAGATGCTGCCAATATGTACTAATGAGGTATTGGCAATCTTTTTTCAGCTTTTGATTACGCGCCCCTCCAGACGACAGCTGCTTTAGCTTCCGGGCATGGCGGGACAACGGCCCTTGGTTCGACTCCAGCTAGAGGAGTTGCTCAAACAATCGGAGCGCCGGGCCACCTCGATGCTGCTCCCCGTAGCGATCCATCACCGGCTCGACTTACTCGCAGAAGCTGCCGAGGATGTAGCGGCGACGCGTGCAGAGATCGTCGGGATGCTGATCGCCGATGCCTCCCTCGATGCCGATCGTTTGGAGCAGGCGATTCTCCGCTATAGGAAGTTGGCAGTCGGAGATGTCATCCCTGACGAAGGGGATGGCCACAATGTGATTTCGATTCGGCGACGCGGTCCTGGCCGTCCCGGAAAGAGCGAGAGCCAGTAGCGAAAGGCTTAGGCGTCCGTTCCGCCGGCGGCCTCTGCGCCATCCACCGAGGCTTCGACGAGCGGCTCTTGGGCGTCCGCCTCATCGTCGGCGCCCTTGGACTCTTCGGAGTCGACCACCAAGGCGACGGCGCTTACGCGGTCGTCGTCCTTGATGTTCATCACCTTGACGCCTTGGGTCGAGCGGCCCATTTGGGAGATGCCGCTCACCGAGGTGCGCTGGACCATGCCGTTCTGGGAGATGAAGAGGAGGTCCTGGTGCTCGCTGACGATCAGGGCGCCGGCGAGGCCGCCCTTCTTCTCGGTCAGCTTCGCGGTGAGGACGCCTTTCGTGCCGCGGCCCTTCACCGGGTACTCGGAGACCGCGGTGCGCTTGCCGTAGCCGTTCTCGGTGACGACGAAGAGTTCGGTGTCGTTGCGGGCGATATCCATCGCCAGGACCCGGTTGTCTTTGCCGGAGACGTTCATCCCTTTGACCCCGCTGGTGTCGCGCCCCATCTCCCGCACGTGCTGCTCGGAGAAGCGGGAGGCGTGGCCGGAGTGCGAGACCATGAGGATGTCGTCTTCGCCCGAGGTGCGGCGCACCTGGACCAGCTCATCCCCCTCCTTGACCTTGATCGCGATGATCCCGTCGGCCCGGATCGGCGTGTTGTAAGCGAGGAATTTCGTTTTCTTGATCAGGCCTTTGGCGGTGGCAAAGGCGAGGTACTTGTCCTCTTTGAAATCCCGGGTTGGGATCACCGCCATCACCCGCTCGCCTTCGCGCAGCGGCAGCAGGTTGTTCAGCGAGCTGCCTTTCGCCTGGCGGGCGCCCTCCGGCAGCTCGTACACCTTGAGCCGGTAGACCTTGCCGCGGTTGGTGAAGAAGAGCAGGAAGTCGTGGGTCGAGCAGATGTGGAGGTGGGCGATGTAGTCCTCGTCTTTGAGGTTCATCCCCATCACCCCGACGCCGCCGCGTCGCTGCTGGCGGTAGGTGGCGAGCGGCAGCCGCTTCACGTAGCCGGAGGCGGTCAGCGAGATCACCATCTGCTGGTCGGCGATCATGTCCTCGATCCCGACGTCGCCCTCGAAGTGGACGAGTTCGGTGCGGCGCTCGTCGCCGTAGGAGTCGACGATTTCGGCCAGCTCGTCTTTGACCAGGCCCATAACTTTCAGCTCGTCGCCGAGGATCGCCCGCAGCTCGCCGATCCGCTCCATCAGGTCGGCGTGCTCGGCCCGGACTTTGTCGGCCTCGAGCGCGGTCAGGCGCTGCAGGCGCATGTCGAGGATCGCCTGAGCCTGCTCGCGCGAGAGCTCGAACTGGTCGATCAGCCCTTCGCGGGCGGCATCCGGATCGTTGGAGCCGCGGATCAAGGCGATCACCGCGTCGAGGTTGTCGAGCGCTACCAGCAGCCCCTCGAGGATGTGCGCCCGTGCCTCCGCCCGCCGCAGTTCGTACTGCGTCCGTCGCGTCACCACCTCGCGCTGGTGGTCGACGTAGTGGTGGATCAGCTGCCGCAGGCTCAGCGTTTTCGGGACGCCGTCGACCAGCGCCACCATGTTGGCGCCGAAGGTCGTCTGCATCGCGGTTTTCTTGTAGAGGTTGTTGAGAACGACTTTCGCCGGCGGGCCGCCGCGCTTCAGCTCGATCACCAGGCGCATCCCCGAGCGGTCGGACTCGTCGCGGAGGTCGGAGATGCCCTCGAGTTTCTTGTCGCGGACGAGGTCGGCGATCTTCGTGATCAGCCCGCCTTCGCCGCCCTTCTTGACCATGAACGGCAGCTCGGTGACGACGATCGCCTCCTTGCCCCCCTTCAGCGGCTCGACGTGAGCCCGGGCGCGGACACGGATGCTGCCGCGGCCGGAGGCATACGCGTCGCGGATCCCCTCGCGGCTCATGATCCCGCCGCCGGGGAAGTCCGGGCCTTTGACGTGCTGCATCAACCCCTCGAGGTCGATCTCCGGGTCGTCGATGTAGGCGGCGACCGCGTCGGCGACCTCGCGCAGGTTGTGCGGCGGGATGTTGGTCGCCATGCCGACAGCGATCCCAGAGGTGCCGTTGACGAGCAGGTTTGGGAAGCGCGCTGGCAGGACCAGCGGCTCCTGGGTCGATTCGTCGTAGTTGGGGCCGAAGTCGACCGTGTCGGCGTCGATGTCGCGCAACAGCTCGGTGGCGAGGCGGCCGAGGCGCGCCTCGGTGTACCGCATCGCCGCCGCGGGGTCGTCGTCGATCGAGCCGAAGTTCCCCTGGCCGTCGACCAGCATGTAGCGCAGGGAGAAGTCCTGCGCCATCCGCACCAGGGTGTCGTAGATCGCCGAGTCGCCGTGCGGGTGGTACTTCCCCATCACCTCGCCGACGATGAAGGCGCACTTGCGGTAGGGACGGGTCGGCTGCAGGCCGATGTCGTGCATCGCGTAGAGAACGCGCCGGTGCACCGGCTTGAGGCCGTCGCGGACGTCCGGGAGGGCGCGGCCGACGATCACGCTCATCGCGTAATCGAGGTACGACGAACGCATCTCCTTCTCGAGCTCGCGCTCTTCTATCCGCCCGGTCAGGGCCTCCAGTGCCACTAGTTCACTCCTCCTTCGACGGTGCGCTCCCTAGACATCGAGGAAGCGCACCTCTTTGGCGTGGTCCTCGATGAATTCGCGACGGGGGCCAACCTGGTCGCCCATCAGCATCGAGAAGATCTGGTCGGCGGCGGTCGCGTCCTCGAGCGTCACTTTCGCCAGCGTCCGCGACGCCGGGTCCATCGTCGTCTCCCGCAGCTGCTCGGCGTTCATCTCGCCAAGTCCCTTGAAGCGGGTGAGCTGCACGCCTTTGCGGGCCAGCTCCAGCACCGCTCCGCGCAGGGCCTGGAACGAGAGGGCGGCGTTGCGGCGATCGTCGTAGAGAACTTCGAAAGGCGGCCGCCCCACCTGTTTCAGCAGCGCCTGGTGGACCTCGACGAACTTGCGGTAGTCGTGGTGGGTGAAGAGGGCTGCCGGGAAGCGGTGGGTGCGGGCGAGGCCGGTTCGGCGCTCGATCGCCTTGACGACAAGCAAATCGTCGCTCTTCTCCAGAACCTCGGTATCGAACGGCTCCCCCTCCGGAGCTTTCTTGCCGAGCAGCTTCGCCGCGGCCGCGACCGTGGTCACGCCCTCGTCCAGGAGATTCGACTCCTCGAGGAAGCGCACCACCTCGTGGCCGAACTCCGCCTGCAGTGACGAGCCCCAGCCCTCGTACTCCTTCGAGCGCCGCACGTAGCCCTGCCAGCGGTTCTGCGTCAGCTTCGTCTTCTTGCCGTTGGCGTCGACGAGCTCGAAGTTCTCGAGTTTGTCGCGCAAGAGCAGCTCCTCGAGTTCGGACTCGCGCTCCAGGTAGGTCTCCTGGTTGCCCTGTTTGACCCGGTAGAGCGGCGGTTTGGCGATGTAGACGTAGCCGGCGTCGATCAGCTCCGGCATCTGCCGGTAGAGGAAGGTGAGCACCAGCGTGCGGATGTGGGCGCCGTCGACGTCGGCGTCGGTTGCCATCACGATCTTGTGGTACCTGGCGTCCTCGAGGTTGAAATCGTCGTGGACGCCGGTTCCGATCGCGGTGATCAGCGCCTGGATCTCGTTGTTGGCCAGAACCTTGTCGATCCGGCTCTTCTCGACGTTGATGATCTTGCCTCGCAGCGGCAGCACCGCCTGGGTGTTGCGGTCGCGCGCCTGCTTGGCCGAGCCGCCGGCGGAATCGCCCTCGACCACGAAGATCTCGGCCAGGCTCGGGTCCTTGACCGTGCAGTCGGCGAGCTTGCCCGGCAGGGTCGAGTTCTCGAGCGCCGACTTGCGCCGGGTGAGGTCGCGGGCTTTGCGGGCGGCGTCGCGAGCGCGCTGCGCCTGCACCGCCTTGGTGATCACCGCGCGCGCCTCACTCGGGTTCTCCTCCAGGAACTCCGACAAGCCGGAGTTGACGATCGACTCGACGAAGCCGGCCATGCCGGGGTTGCCGAGCTTGGTCTTGGTCTGTCCCTCGAACTGCGGCTCGCGCAGCTTCACGGAGATGACCGCCGTCAGACCCTCGCGAACGTCCTCGCCGGAGAGGTTGTCGTCTTTCTCCTTGAGCAGGCCGTGATCGCGAGCGTACTTGTTCAGCGTGCGCGTC
>JBQCHW010000058.1:0-4670 GCA_051954315.1 Solirubrobacterales bacterium | reverse complement strand
TAGCGCTGCTCCTAGGATGCGGGGGGTGCCACCCCAGCCGGTACAGGGCTCCTTCGAGGTCGCCCGCGGCGTCATCCCGCAGGAGCGGATCGACGACGCGCTGCGGCTGCTCCACCTCGACCTGCTGCAGCGCGGCGCCTCGGCCGAGGAGCTCGGGGAATGGCTTTGGGGGATGCACTGGTTCCCGCACCTGAGGGATCGGGAGGAGATCCTGGCTTTGGCCGAGTCGCTGCCCGAGGAGTGGCGGCAGGGTCGGCCTTGCGAGCCGCAGATCCTGCTGCAGTTCCCGCACGCAGGACCGGCGCCGGAGATCGGGTTCCACCTCGACCAGGAGCCGCCCTGGGCGGGCGAGAGCACCTACCGGCGGATCGTCGGCGTCCCGCTGAGCCCCTGGCGCGGCGACAACGGCGGCCTGCTGGTGAAGACGGCGGACGGGCCGGCGCCGGTCGAGGCCGATCCCGGCGACGCGATCGCGATGTCCCCCGACCTGCCGCACTCCGGCGGCGTCAACCTCACCGGAGCCCTGCGCTACGGCGTCTACTTCCGCTGGCTCGAGGAGTGACGTGGCGCCTTAGTGGACTAGGGGGCCACTAAGTCGACATTCGCGTCGCGGCGCGGAGCTCGGCGGTGCGGAGGGTGCGGGCGTGGTCGATGTCGCGGTCGCGCTCGCAGATCCAGACCTCGTGGGCGGGGTGGCTGGCGATGCGGAGGCCGGCGGAGCGGGCCATCGCCTCGACGCAGGCCTGGTCGGCGGCCCACCAGTTGGTCGGGTCGCCGGCGAGCTGGTGCTCGATGAAGGCGGCGCGCGGCCACCCGGGCTCCAGCAGGCGCCTGCGCTCGCCGATCTCGATGTCTTCCGGAGCCCCGGGCGACTGCTCGCCGGGCATCGTCAGGGTCTGCAGGACGAGGGTGCCGCCGACCTTCTCGGCGACGACGTCGAGGGCGAGGAGGGGGTAGCGGAGGTGGTAGAGGACGCCCATGAAGAGGACGACCTCGAAGGTCCCGGCGACCTCGACGAGGTCGTAGACCGAGCCCTGGCGGAACTCGACCCGGCCCTCGGGGTCCAGGTACTGCGCGGCCCAGCGGCCCTGCTGGAGGTAGTGCTCGTCGAGGTCGAGCGCCAGCACCTCGGCACCGCGGGCGGCGAGCTCGAAGGAGTAGAAGCCGGCGTTGCAGCCGATGTCGAGGGCGCGGGCGCCGCTGAGGTCGGCCGGCAGGGACGTCTCGATCTGCTGCCACTTGAACGCGGGGAAGTCGCCGAGCGGGTGGTCGGGGGCGGTCTCGCGACCGTCGGGCAGGTGGAGGTTGTGGAACCAGGGGCCGAGCTCGCCGATCGTCCCCTCGACCTGAAGCGTCATGCCGCCACCGCCCCAGCGACCTCCGCCTCGAGCTGTTCGCAGCGGCGCTCGGCGGTGTGCTCGGCGAGGACGCGGGCGCGGGCGCGCTCGCCGAGCGCGAGCCGCTTGTCTTCGCCGGTCTCGGCGAGGTAGCGGACGACGTCCTCGGCGGAGTCGGCGACGAGGATCTCCTCGCCGGGGGTGAAGATCTGGTCGAGGCCGTCCCAGCGGTCGGAGATCACCGGCACCGCGCAGGCGGCCGCCTCGAACAGGCGCACGCTCGGCGACCAGCCGGCCTCGCGCATCGGCGCCCGGGTGACGTTGAGGGTGAAGCGCTGGCCGGCGTAGAAGCCGGGATGGTCGGCGGGGGCGACGTGCTCGATCCGCTCGACGTTCTCGGGCCACTCGACGTGCTCGGGGTACTGCGGCCCGGCGACCGCGAACTCGGCCTCCGCCAGCTGCTGCGCCGGATCGATCAGCAGCCGCTCGAGGACCGGCTGGCGATCGTCGCTGTAGGTGCCGAGGTAGCCGAGATCCCAGTGGGGGGTTTCCTGCAGCGGCCGGTAGGCCTCGGGGTCGACGAGGCAGTAGAAGGCGATCGCGCGCCGCGCCCCGAATTCCTCTTCCAGCACCCGCAGGGTCGGGCCGCCGGTGAACGAGAGGTAGAGGTCGAAGCGGCCGACCAGCGCCGGGGAGAGGTACTCGGCGTCGCCCGCGCGCAGCTTGGCGAGGGTGATCGGGGTGTCGATGTCGTAGAAGGCGACGGCGCCCTCGGCGCGCTCGAACACCCACTCGGCGACGGCGACGCCTTCGGGGACGTAGGAGCCGATCACGACGAGGTCGGCGGCGGCGATGTCGGTGGCGTGGTCCTCCAACTCCTCCAGCGAGCCGTAGAGGGCGGTCCGGCCCCAGGGCGGCTCGGGCAGGTCGCGCTGCGATGCGTACCAGGGCATGTCGCGCTCGAGGAAGAGGACGTCGTGGCCGCGGGCGGTCAGCTCGCGGACCAGGGCGCGGTAGTTGGTCGCGTGGCCGTTGCCCCAGGAGGAGGTGATCGAGAGGCCGCAGAAGACGATCTTCACCGCGCGGGCACCCCCTCGAGGATCGCCTCGACCTGCTCGGCGCGCCGGTCGTAGGTGTGCTCGGCGAGGACTCGCTCCAGGGCGGCCTCGCCGATCGCGCGGGCACGCTCGGGATCGAGGCCGGCGAGGAGGTCGGCGACCTCGGCGCCGTCGCGGGCGACCAGCACCTCCTCGCCGGGCGCGAGAAAGTCCTCGACGCCTTGCCACTCGTCGGTGATCAAACAGGCGCCGGCGCCGGCGGCCTCGAAGACCCGGGTCGCCGGCGACCAGCCGTTCGCCGCCATGCTCTCGCGGCTGACGTTGAGGACGGCGAGGGCGCTGCGGTTGAGCGCGTTGTGGTCGCCAGGGGGGACGTGGCCGAGGTAGCGGACGTTGGGAAGGTCGGCGACGCGATCCTCCCAGCCGTTGCCGCCAAGGAGGAAGCTGCGCTCGGGGAGCGCTTCGACGGCACCGAAGAAGAACTCCTCGACCCTGGCCTCGCGGTCGGGCAGGCGGTTGCCCAGGAAGGCGAGGTCGCAGGCGAGCTCGGGGCGCGGCGGCTCGGGGTGGTGGGTCTCGGGGTCGAGGGCGTTGTAGATCGGCGTGCAGGAGCGGGCGCCGAGGGCGGCGTAGCGGTCGATCACCGGCTGGCCGCCGCCGTAGGTGAAGACCATCTCGTAGGCGGGGATCAGCTCGCGCAGCGGGTTCTCGGGGTCGTCTTCCATCGCGCCGAGCGTGGCGGGCGCGTCGACGTCCCAGAAGATCCGCGCCTCCGGCCCTTCCAGCTCCGCCACCGCCGCCTCGAGCACGGTGTCGAAGACGCCGACCCCGCTGGTCTTGACGACGACGTCCGCGTCGGCGGCATCGGCGACGACCTCGCGCACCGCCCGCTCGTCGCTCGGTTCGTAGACGACGACCTCTGCCCAGGCGGGGTCGTCGATGTCGCGGTGGGCCTGGCGGTCGAAGGCGTCGGGTTCGTAGAAGGTGACCCGGTGGCCGCGGGCGTCGAGGGCACGGACGATTCCGCGGTAGTAGGTGCAGGCGCCGTTCCAGTAGGCGGAGACGAGGCTCGAGCCGAAGAAGGCGATCCTCATCCCGTCACCTCCAGCGCCGGCTCGCCTCGCAGGTCGGCGTCGATCGCCAGCAGCTCGTCGATCCGGTGGGCGCAGGTGTGGCGGGAGCAGATCGTCTCCAGCCCGCTCGCCCGCAGGCTCTCGGCCAGCTCGGGGTAGTCGCGGATCGCTTCCATCGCCTCTCGCATCTCCGCGCGGTCGCGGGCGACGAGGTAGTCCTGCTCGGTGCGGAAGAGGCCCTCGCAGTCGTCCCAGGGGGCGGAGATCAGCGGGATGCCGCAGGCCATCGCCTCGAAGGGGCGGATCGTCGGGATCCCCGGCAGCGCCTCGACGTAGGGGCGGCGCGGCACGTGGACGGTGAGCCGGTGGCGGGCGAAGAGCTCGGGGGCACGGTGGTTGGCGACCCAGCCGCGGTAGTGGAGCCGGGCGAGGGCGATCCGCAGCCGCGCCGAGCGCGGGTAGCGCACTCCATATACGGAGCCGCGGAGCCGGGCGCCCCGCGCCGGGCGGAGCAGGAACGTCCGCAGCTCCTCCGAGCGCTCCCCGTCCCCCCAGTTGCCGATCCAGACGAGGTCGGCCTCTGGTTCGATCGCGGGCAAGGGGTGGAAGACGCGGGTGTCGGCGGCCTCGTGCCAGGTCCAGGCGCGGGCGGCCCAGCCGCGCTCGAGGTAGATGCGGCGGATCACCTCGCCGTAGGCGAGGACGCCGTCGTAGTCGGAAAGGTCGAAGCGCTCCATCTCCTCCGGCGCCGTGGCGGCGCGGTGGTGGGTGTCGTGGAAGAGCAGGCGGTAGCCGCCGTGGCGGGCGCGGTGGGTGCCGATCGCCTTGACCAGCTCGGGCTCGTTCCACTCGTGGACGAGGACGAGGTCGGCGTCGTCGAGGGCGCTGTCGAGGTCGAAGCCCCGCGGGTCGTAGGGGGTGCCCTGGAGGTGGGGGAAGGCGCGGGCGAAGTCGCGGAGCGGCGCCTCGCCGTGCTCGCGGAGGAGGTTCTCGCGGCTCCAGCCGTCGGCCGGTTCGAAGACGGTCACCTCGTGCCCGCGCTCCTGCAGCTCGGTGACGACGCCGCGAAGGAAGTGGGCGTTGCCGTGGTTCCAGTCGGAGACCAGCGAGTGGGAGAAGACGACGACCTTCATGCGGCGACCTTGGAGAGGAGGCGCTGGTAGAGCTGGCGGTAGGAGGCGGCGGTGCGCTCGATCATGTAC
>JBQCHW010000057.1:0-5504 GCA_051954315.1 Solirubrobacterales bacterium | reverse complement strand
CGTTGACCCGCTCCTCGACGTCGCGCAGCTCCTCGGGGCCGAGCGCCTGGCCGTGGGTGAAGTCGAAGCGGAGCTTGTCGGGGCGGACGGCCGAGCCTGCCTGGCGGACGTGGGTGCCCAGCCGCTCGCGCAGTGCCGCGTGCAGGAGGTGGGTGGCGGTGTGGTTGCGCATCGTCGCGAAGCGGGCCTCGTGGTCGACCTCGGCCTCGACCGGCACGCCGGGTTCGATCCCCGCGTCGGCCTCGACCTCCAGCGCCTGGTCCTCGCCGAGCCGGTAGACGTCGAGCACCCGCGCTTCGGCGCCGCCGACCCGCAGCACGCCGGAGTCGGCGACCTGGCCGCCGCCCTCGGCGTAGAAGGGGCTCTCCTCCAGCTTCACCAGCGCCTTGCCGTTGACCGGCTCGACCGCGGCGAGGCCGGTGGTCGCGCGCAGGGTCTCGTAGCCGACGAACCGGGTCGGCGGGGCCGCGGCGGCGAAGGCGGCGACCCGCTCGTGCGTGTTCTCGGAGCCATGGGCGGTGGCGCTCGCCATCCGCGCCCGCGCCTTCTGTTCCTCCATCAGCTCCTGGAAGCCTTGATCGTCGACCGAGAGGCCGCGTTCGGCCAGCAGCTCCTTGGTCAGGTCGTAAGGGAAGCCGTAGGTGTCGTGCAATTTGAATGCCTCGGCGGCGTCGATCCAGGAGGTCCCCTGGCGCTCGGCCTCGGCGACCAGGCGCTCGAGCAGCTCGCTGCCGCGCTCCAGGGTGCGGCCGAAGCTCTCCTCCTCGTCGCCGACCCAGCGCCGGATCGTCTCCCGCTCGGCAACCAGCTCGGGGTAGGCGTCTCCCATCAGCTCGATCGCTCGCTCAGCGAACTGGCCCAGCCACGGTGCTTCGAGGCCGAGAGTCTGCCCCTGCTGGATCGCCCGCCGCATGATCCGCCGGAGGATGTAGCCACGATCCTCGTTGGAGGGGACGACGCCGTCGGCGATCAGGAAGGCGGCGCCGCGGCTGTGGTCGGCGACGATCCGCATCGCCCGCGTCACCGCGCCGCCCTCGTCGTAGCGGCGGCCGGAGAGCTCTTCGGCCAGCCCGATCAGCGGCCGCACGTGGTCGGTCTCGAAGACCGAGGGGACGTCCTGGAGGATCGCCGCCATCCGGTCGAGCCCCATGCCGGTGTCGATGTTCTTCATCGGCAGCTCGGCCAGGGAGCCGTCCTCGGCGAGCTCGTAGCTCATGAAGACGTGGTTCCAGAACTCGAGGAAGCGGTCGGTGTCGTCGCCGGGGCGCTCGCCATCGGCGCCGAACTCAGGGCCGCGGTCGAGATAGAGCTCCGAGCAGGGGCCACAGGGGCCGGTCGGGCCCGCCTGCCAGAAGTTGTCCTCGCGGCCGAGGCGGACGATTCGCTCCTCCGGGACGCCGGTGGCGCGCCAGATCTCGATCGCCTCCTCGTCGGGCCCGAGGCCGAGCTCCTCGTCGCCGCCGAAGACCGTCACCCAGATCCGCTCGGGGTCCATCCCGAAGCTTTGCGTGGAGAGCTCCCAGCCCCAGGGGATCGACTCGGCCTTGAAGTAGTCGCCGAAGCTCCAGTTGCCGAGCATCTCGAAGAAGGTCATATGGCGGGCGGTGTTGCCGACCTCTTCGATGTCGGTGGTGCGGAAGCATTTCTGCACGTCGGCGAGGCGCGGCGCCGGCGGCTGTTCGCGGCCGAGGAAGTAGGGCTTGAACGGCTGCATCCCGGCCGTGGTCAGGAGGACGGAGGGGTCGTGGACGCTCGGCACCAGCGAGGCCGAAGGGACGATTTTGTGGCTTCGCTCCGCGAAAAACGACAGGTAGGTGTCCCGGATCTCCTTCGCCCTCATGTTAGGAAGCCTAAATATTTGTTCGATTCGGGGCGGTGAAGCCGAAACATGGGGCTTACATGGCGCGGGGGTGCTGCGTTTCACAAGGGAATCGCCCAATCGAACATCTTGGAAGGAGAGCGATTATGAAGCTGCATCCGAAGCTTGCTTTGGGGTTGGCGGTGCTCGCAATGGCGCTGCTGCCGGCCATGGCTGGGGCGGTCTCCTACCAGCCGGAATACCACCCCGATCACCCGTCGCACCCCCCGCACCCGACGACGAGCGCGCCTAAAGGCCACGCCTACGGCTACTGGTGCAAAGGCGAAAGCAAGAAACACGTGAAGGGCGAGAAGGGCACCCCCTTCAGCCAGTGCGTGCGGGCGCACAAACGGGCCGCCAATCAGCCCAGCCTCACCCCGCGTCAGGCCTGCAAGGACCTGAACAAAAAGCACGACCGCACCGGTAAGCACGTCGCCCACGGCGACAAGGGAACTGCTTTCAGCCGTTGCGTGAAGACCGTCGTCCAGCAGCGTCAGGAAGAACACGTGCTGGTCGCTGGGAGCTCTGTCGCTTAAGGGGTCCGAGCTCAGCGCTTAGGCGCTGATGGTGCCGTGGCCGACGATCCGATCGCCGGCCATCAGCACCGCGGTCTGGCCGGGTGCCACGCCAGGGAAGGGCTCGGCCAGCTCGACTTCCAGGGAGGAGTGCCGACCACTCCCCGCCGCCGACACGGTGGCGGGGAGGGCTCGTGAGCGGTAGCGCAGCTTGACCGCGTCGACCGCGCTGCCGTCGCGGTGCAGGACGGCGTCGCGGACGCGGACGCTGCGCTTCTCCAGCTCGGCCCGGGTGCCGACGGTGACGGTGTTGGCCTCGGCGTCGGTGGCGAGCACGTAGAGCGCCTCGGGCGCTGAGACGCGGATGCCGCGGCGCTGGCCGACGGTGAAGTCGTGGTGGCCGCGGTGGCGGCCGAGGGTGCGGCCGGCGCTGTCGAGGATCGCCCCATCGCGCTCGCGCAAGCCGCCGTGGCGGCGGAGGAAGCCGCGCTTGCCCTGGCCGGCAAGGAAGCAGAGGTCCTGACTCTCGGCCTTCTTGGCGACGGAGAGGTTGTGCCGGGCGGCGATCTCACGGACCTCGGGCTTGGTCAAGTCGGTGAGAGGGAAGCCGAGGCGGCCGAGGAGCTGCGGCGGCAGCGCCGCGAGCATGTAGCTCTGGTCCTTGGCCTGATCGGCGGCGGTAGCGAGCAGCGGGCCGTCGGCGTCGTCGACGATGCGGGCGTAATGGCCGGTCAGCAGCCGCTCGGCGCCGAGCCGCTCGGCCAGATCGACCATCGCCGCGAGGCGGACCTCACCGTTGCAGAGGATGCAGGGGTTGGGGGTCTGTCCCTCGGCGTAGCCGCCGATGAAGCGATCGACGACCCGGCGCCGGAAGTCCTCCTCGAGATCGAGCGTGAAGTGCGGCATCCCGAGCTGGTGCGCGAGGCCGCGAGCGCCGAGGACCGCCTCGGGCGAGCAGCAAGCCTTGGCGCCGTCGGTCTCCGGATCGGACCACAGCTTGACGGTGATGCCAACGACTTCGGCCCCTTCCTCGCGGGCGAGGAGGGCGGCGACGGCACTGTCGACTCCGCCGGACATGGCGACAGCGACGCGCTTGGGTTGGGTCGAATGGCCACCCGTTCCGGGTGAGGTGGCCATCCGACCTGAGTCCGGGATCAAGTCGAGAGACGAGGAGGCGACGCCTTGAAGGGCGCGGTGCAGAGCGTCGGTGGCCAGCTGCGCGGCGTGGCGCTTGGCCGGCGTGAGCCCACCTATCGCCTCATCAACAGTGTCTATATCGATCAGAGCAGCCTCGAGAACAGGAGAGTCATCGACCATTTCGGCAACCGCAGCGGTCGCTGCGCGAGTGGCCCCACATCCCTCGGCGTCGAAGGTGACGGAATGGATCCGCCCGTCCCCAACGAGAAAGGAGAGCCGCGAAAGATCCCCGCAAGCAGCCCCACCCGCAGCGCCCGTAAATGCGCCATCGGCAACCGGCCCAAGCCGGCTCTCATCACGCAGGTAGTGCTCAAAAAGCTCCCGCTCCATAGCCACAGGGTAAAGCGCGGTCTCGTCAGGGCCATGCGGGCCGTCTATTGCGCTGACCGCTCGATGGCTGCCCTGAGGTCCCGCGCGATCTCCTTCGATTCCTCCTGCAACTGCCGCCAGGTGATCCGCATCGTCTTCCACCCTTCCGCCACGAGGACGCGGTCGCGCTGCCGGTCGCTCTCGAACTTCTTGTGCGTGCCGTGGATCCCTCGGCTATCGAGCTCGACAGCCACCCGCTCGCGCTCCCAGAGGGCGTCGATCTCGACGAAGCGCCCGCGGATCGCCAGCGGCGCGTTCATGCGAGGACGTCGGATATCGAAGCGATCGACCAGTGCCACGAATGCCTCCTCGAATTCGTTGCGCGTGATCCCGACCGGCCCCTGCGCCTCCAGCAGCGCCTGGACCTTCCGCGACCCCCGCCGCCCCGGATACCGCTCCAGAAGCAACGGCAGTGACACCCGATCCGTCACCTCCCGAGCTTCAGCCTCATGAAACGCTCGCTCCAACTCCCGCATCTCGGCGATGGCGGCGAGGTCGAAGATCGTCCGGAACGGCGAAGTCACAGGTATCCCGTCGTGGACTAACCACTCGTCGTCTTGAAGCGACGACCGGTGGCCGACGATCCCTCTTCGCTCCACTTCTGCCTTCGAGCTCGTCACGTCGATCGCTTCCGCCGAAAGCGGCAGGAGCCGCCACAGCCGAGCCGCCGACCGATGGCTCAGAACGGCACCCTCACCGCAAGCGAGCACCGCAGCCTCCCGCCGGTCGTCGGATTCCTTGATCGACGGGAGTCATAAGGTGGCCGTTCGGAACGGCGTGCGCTCACGGCCATCCCCCTTCTCCCCCTCTACGAGCCTGGCAGGGGGTCGCGGCGAGGTGACTGGCGAGCGCCGGAGCAAGCGAGGCAAGGACGCAGGGAGCCCGAATAGCAGCGCTATTTGGGCGACTGAGGACGCCGCATCGCGCCGCTCCGCCGCCGCCAGGCGCCCGCCCCGACCTCCTGACAGGCTCATCAAAAAAGGCCCCAACCCGCCGTTGCCGCCTCTGGCTTTGATCCCTTCAGTTGAAGGTGGGTGCCTGCTCCTCATCCCAAGAGATGCGGAGACTTGTCAGCTCCCGCGCCGTTTGTGTTGGGTCAAACGGTGAGACGGCTCTCGTACGGGCTCGAGCCTGGTGCAAACTTACCACCGCTGGGCACTCGTCAAACCGACTTGTCGCTTTGTCAGACCCACTCGTCGTCGAGGTTGGAGAGGTGCCACTCGGCCTCGCTCCAGCGCTCGGCGGGGACGCGGAGGGCGATGTCGCCGCGGCCGAAGCGGTCGATCGGCCAGTCGGAGGTGAGGACCGCCTCGATGTTCGCCTCGATCAGCGCCTGGTGCCAGGCGCGGGCGGTGCGGACGTCGGCGAAGTCGCGCACGACCTCCCAGCTGTCGTAGCCGGGGTCGTCGATGTGGATCGGCGTCTGCCCGGGCCCCGGAGCCGGCCGCCACCTGCGGGGGATCCAGTCCCGCAGGCCCATCTCAGTGTCCCGGGAGTTTCGGTTTGTGGATCGCGACGCCGAGGTCGCGGAGCTGTAGGTCGTCGACCCGGGCCGGGGGGCCCGG
>JBQCHW010000056.1:0-5278 GCA_051954315.1 Solirubrobacterales bacterium | reverse complement strand
TTTTAAAAAAAAACAAAACACCAAACAATTTTTTTTTTTTTTTTTTTCTCACCCCTCCGCGATGGAGGTGGTGGGGTGAGCGGGGAGCGCAAACCGGCGTATCCGCCGTTGGCGCTGTGGGGCGTGTTCCTGAGCGTGCTGACGGGGGTCGGCGTGGTCTTCTTCGGGACCAGCGTCTCGACGCCGGCATTGCTGGGTGGGGCGGCGGCTTTTGCGCTGGTACTGGCCCTCGGCCTCGCGGTAACCAGGCGGTCCGAGCAGGTGGAGGGCGGCGGGACCGACCCCGAGGGCAGTCCGGCGACGGTGTGGCTGGCGCTCTCGCTGGGGCTGACGATGGCCGGCGTGGCGCTGGGCCTGTGGCTCGTTTTCATCGGTGCGGGAATGACCTTGATCGGCCTGGTCGGCGTCATCCGCGAGCTACGAGCGCAGCGCGAAGCAGGGCGTGTCGCTTTAGTGGACCAACGGTCCATAAAGGCGACACATGGCTCAGGGGAGGGGCGATGACCTGGCGCTGCGGAGCGTTTCTGCTCGCAGGGTGGCTCGTGGTGGGCCTTGCGCTCTCGCCGCCGCTCGACGCGGCGGCTGACACGAGCCTCTCCTGGCACATGCTCCAACACATGCTGCTGCTGGCGGTGGCGCCGCCCTTACTCGTCCTGGGTGAGCCGGTGCGCGTCGCCTTCGACCTGCTGCCGCCGCGGCGCGCTCAGCAGCTGGCGGCGGCACTGCGGCATCCGCCTCTCTCGACCCTTCTCAATCCCGCCGTCGCCCTCGCGCTCTTCTTCCTCATCGTCCTCGGCACCCACGTCCCCGCCGTCTTCGACACCGCCCTGGAAAGCGATCCGCTGCACGCGCTCGAGCACTTCTCCTACCTGGCGACGGGCCTGCTCCTCTGGTCGGCAGCGATCGGCGCCGATCCGGCGCGCAAGCCGCTCTCGATCATCGGCCTCACCGGCCTGCTGACCGCGGCGATGGTGCCGATGCTTGCGGTCGGCGTCGTTCTCGCCACCGCCTCCGGCGTCGTCTACTCCCCCTACGCCTCGGCCTCGGGAGCAACGAGCGCTCTGGGGCAGCAAGAAACGGCCGCGACGGCGATGTGGGCCGGCGACCTCCCCTTCATCGCCGCCCTCGTCCTAGCCGGCTGGGCCGCCCTCAAGCGGGAAGAGCGCCTCCAACGCCTCCGCGAGCTCGCAGCCGACCCCGAGTCTGTGAAAAACCCTCTTGAAGAGGAGTTTTCACAGACTCGCGAAGGGGGTCGGGTGTGAGACGGCTGCGTGTCCTGATTCCGGTGGCGCTGATTGCGGCGTCCATCTCGCTGATGGCGCTCGAAGCGAACGCGGAGATCGCAAACGAAGGAGCTGCCGCCTCCTCACCCAGCAAATCCGCGGCCCCGGGCCCCTCGCCCGAATCAGCCGGCCGGCGACTCTTCGTCCAGGGCTGCTCCTCCTGCCACGGCTACGACGCCGAAGGCGTCGAAGGCGCCGGTCCCTCCTTGGTCGGTGTCGGCGAACAAGCGGCGGATTTCTACCTCCGCACCGGGCGGATGCCGCTCGACCGGCCGGGCGAAGAGCCGATCCGCACGCCCTCCCCCTACACGCCGGCCCAGATCCGCGCCCTCGTCGCCTATGTCGGCAGCCTCGGCGGGCCGCCGATCCCGGAGGTCCACCCGGAGGACGGGGACCTCGCCGAAGGGCAGAAACTGTTCACCGAGAACTGCGCCGGCTGCCACCAGATCGCCGGGCGCGGCGGCATCCTGCCGGGCGCCGTCGTCCCCGACCTCGGCGCCGCCAGCGCCCTCGACGTCGCCGAGGCGATGAAGGTCGGCCCCTACGTGATGCCGAGCTTCGACCACCTCAGCCAGAGCGAAATCGACGACCTCGCCGCCTACGTCGAGTACACCCACGACCCCGAAGACAAGGGCGGCTGGGGCATCGGCCACATCGGCCCGATCCCCGAGGGCATGGTCGCCTGGTTCCTGGCCGGCATCGCCCTCCTGTTCACGATCCGCCTGATCGGGGAGAGGACGACCCGATGACCCGAGGCGGCATCTTCGCCCGACTCGTAGCCGCCCTGGGCGGACTCGGAGGCCTCCGCCGCCGCCGTCGGAAGCAGCACCAGAGCGAACTGCATCAAATTTCCGGGCCGGCAGACCGGAAATCTGATGCAGTTCGGGCCGGGGTCGAGGAGGCACGGCGGGAAGAGGTGCCACCGCCTGAAGTGGACGAAACGTCGGACCCGCGGGCGGAGCTTTACGTCGCCTTGCTGCTGATCGCGGCGGCGGTCGCGTTCGTGGGATTCGTCGTCTTCTACGTGGTCAGCGAAGACACGCAGCTGCTCGGGCTCTCCCTTGGGCTGGGGCTGGTGCTCGCCGGAGTCGCCGCTGCACTCGCCGGCAAGCGCGTGGTGATCCAGGAGAAAGCGGTCGACGAGTACAAGGACTTCGGCGACCGGGAAGAGCGGCGGGAAGTCGCGAACCACCTGGTCGAGGGCAAGGTCAGGGTGACGCGGCGCAAGTTGCTCTTCTCCTCGCTCGCCGCGGTAGGCGCCGCGCTCGGCGCCGCCGCGGTCGTGCCGGTCGCCTCGCTCGGACCGCGGGTCGGCGAGAAGGTCTACGAGACGCCGTGGAGCGCCGGCAAGAAGGTCGTCGACGAGCGCGGCGAGCCGATCACGCTCGACACCCTCTCCCCGGGCGAGTTCGTCACCGGCTTCCCGCAGGGCGAGAGCAAAGAGGAGATCGGCTCGGCGCTGATGATCGTCCGACTCGAGACCGACGAGCTCGAGCTGCCCGCCGACCGGGCCGACTCTGCCCCCGCGGGCTACGTCGCCTACTCGAAGATCTGCACCCACGCCGGCTGCGCCGTCTCCCTCTTCCGCTACCCGACCTTCGACGAAACCCAGCCCGGCCCGGCCCTCGTCTGCCCCTGCCACTACTCGACCTTCAACCCCGCCGACGGCGGCAAGGTCCTCTTCGGCCCCGCCGGCCGCCCCCTCCCCCAGCTGCCACTAAGGGCCGGCGCCGACGGCGGCCTCGAAGCGGCCGGCGGCTTCTACGAACCGATCGGCCCCTCCTACGGCGGCATCCGCGAAGGCCCGGAGGAGGCACCGCTGTGATCCGCCGCACCGTCGCCGCCCTCGACGAGCGCCTCGGCGCCGCCCACCCGCTGAAGCGGACGCTGCGCTACGTCTTCCCCGACCACTGGACCTTCATGCTCGGGGAGATCGCGATGTACTGCTTCGTGGTCCTCGTCGCGACCGGGATCTTCCTCACCTTCTGGTACGTCCCCAGCGACGCGAAACTCCACTACGCCGGCTCCTACGTGCCGCTGCAGGGGACCTCGATGAGCGAGAGCTTCGCCTCGGTCATGCACATCTCCTTCGACGTCCCCGCCGGCCTGCTGGTCCGCCAGACCCACCACTGGGCGGCCGACGTCTTCATCGTCGCGATCGTCCTCCACCTCGTCCGCATCCTCCTCACCGGCGCCTACCGCAAGCCGCGCGAGCTCAACTACTGGCTCGGGGTGACGATGCTCGGGCTGGCGATCCTCGAGGGCTTCCTCGGCTACTCGCTGGTCGACGACCTGCTCTCCGGGATGGGTCTGGCGATCGCCTACGCGGTGGCGATGAGCGTGCCGTTCGTCGGCGGCCAGCTCGCCTTCCTCGTCTGGAACGGCGAGTTCCCGGGGACGAGCTCCTTCTTCCCGCGGCTGGAGATCCTCCACGTCTTCCTGATCCCGATGGCGATCGCGACCCTGCTGGCGCTGCACCTCGCCCAGATCGTCCGCCAGCACCACACCCAGTTCCCGGAGGAAGGCTCCGAGCGAGTCGTCCGCGGCACCCCCGCCTGGCCGGGCTACGGCCTGCGATCCGTCGGCCTCTTCCTGATCGTCGCCGGAGTGCTGTTCCTGCTCGGCGGCCTCGTCCAGATCAACCCGATCTGGGAGTGGGGGCCGTACGAGCCCTACCTCTCGACCAACGGCGCCCAGCCCGACTGGTACGTCGGCTGGCTGATCGGAGCGCTGCGGCTGATGCCGCCGCTGGAGGTGGTGATCGGCGACTACACCGTCGTCCCCAACCCGTTCTGGGGCGGCGCCCTCTTCCCGGGGATCGTCTTCGGCCTCCTTTACGCCTGGCCGCCCCTGGCCCGCCGCCTCCGCCTCGACGACCGCCGCGAGCACAACCTCCTCGACCGCCCCCGCGACAACCCCAAGCGCACCGCGCTGATCGTCGCCTTCCTCGTCTGGGTCTTCGCGATCTTCGCCGCCGGCGCCACCGACCGCTTCTACTTCCGCTCCTTCATCTCCTACGAAGGCCAGGTCTGGTTCTTCCGCGCCTTCGCCCTCCTCGTCCCCTTCCTCGCCTACTTCGTCACCAAGCGCGTCTGCGAAGAGCTCCGCGCCCGCGCCGACCACCCCCTGCGCGGCTGGCGCGGCACCTTGATTGAACGAAACGAGGCTCAAGGATTCGCAGAAATACCTGATCGATCTGAGCAATCTCACTATTACCCAAGTGGTCAAGCTGACGATTTCGACCAATAAAAGGGACGGAAGAGATGTGCCCGAAGCCTGGATTTAGTGCCTGTTACTCCTTCACCTTGAGTTTGCCTCTAGGCACTTCGAGCTTATTGGTCAAACCCAGGGCCGGACCATCGAAGTGATGCGATTGCATCACTCAAAAATAATTAAATAGTATGTCCAGTAAGCATTTCTGTTGTTTCCTTGACAGTGCGAGTTTCATTGCTAGGCTCCTGACCGGGAGAAACGCTGTTTTTTGGGTTAACTGCAGCACTAATTGATCAATAAACAGGGAGCCTACGGTTTCGACATGAGGCAGATGTGAAAGTGCATATCTGCACCATTCTAAAAAGACACACTGTCAACCGAACACAGATGCCCTGAAACAGGTGATGGTGACTCCTTCGTAGGGAGGGGTGAGATCGCCATCGTCTGTGTTTCGACACTCTGTCCAACCGGGAGGGGAAGCGGGGATCCGTCCCTTTGCTGCCGCACGAACTCGCATCTAGAGAAGGAGGGACGAGAGACCCTCTTGCCGCTGGAGGGCAGTTGCGACTGCCGGGCATGGCTCCCGACGGGCTCCCCGATCCCAAGTTGGTGTCTGACCGCTACCGCGAGCCGCTCCAGCCTCCCTCGTTCGAAGACGCCGAGCCGCGCGTCGTCAGGCCTGCAGCAGAAGGCGGGCTGGACCCCTTCGAGCGGGCCCGCCTCGACCGCCTGTACGTAGAAATCGAAGATGCCGCTGCCGATACGCAAATCCGCAAGGAGAA
>JBQCHW010000055.1:0-6774 GCA_051954315.1 Solirubrobacterales bacterium | reverse complement strand
CGCCGACTACTTCAAGGAGACGGTCGCCGTCGTCACCAACCCGGCGCTCGACCGCGAACGGGAGCTCGAGCACTTCTCGACCCGGACCCTGTTCGGCCGGCGCCCGTCCCCGGATAACTCCGGCGAGGACTGCGGCACCGTCGAAACCGGCTTCCCGGTGATCCTCGGCGGCCACCACGGCCTCGCCCCGCTCTCCGACACCGCCTACCGGAAGATCGCCCGCGAGCACAACACCTACCTGCTCGAGGACCTCTGGGAGGAGTTCAGCGGCCGCAACGCCGCCGTCGACATCTCCCTGCTGGAGTCGGAGACGACGAAGGGCGCGATCGAGCGGATCAAGCAGGAGGCCGTGAAGAAGGTCCGCAACGGCTGCGAGCTGCTGGTCCTCACCGACCGCACCGTGTATGAGGCCGACCGCCGCTACCTCGACCCGCACCTGGCGGTCTCGGCGATCGACCAGGCGCTGAAGTCGTTCAAAGTCGAGACCGGCGAAGTCAACCTGAGGCGGCGCTGCGGGATCGTCCTGCGCTCGGCCGCGATCCGCAACGTCCACGACGTGATGCTGGCCCTCGGGCTCGGCGCCAACGGCGTCTGCCCGTACGTGATGGTCGAGGTGATCTGCGTCGAGGACTACGAGAACGACGTCTCCAACCTCTGCGCGGCACTGCGCAAAGGGATCGAGAAAGTGATCTCGACGATCGGCATCCACGAGGTGCGCGGCTACGCGCGCCAGTTCAGCTCGATCGGGATCAAGCCGGAGCTGGCGGAGATCTTCCAGACCGAGCACTACGCCGCTTCCGAGAAGGCGGGGACCGGGTTCGCCGACCTCGACGAGGACACCAATGCCCGCGCCCACGCGCTCTCGGGCGACGACGCGGCGGCGAAACCGGCGAAGACGTTCCGCTTCTACCCGAAGGTCTACAAGGCGGCGATCGCGACCGCGAACGGGTCCGGCACCTACGAGGAGTACTCGGAGAAAGTCCGCGACCTCGAGAAGCAGAACCCGATCTCGATGCGCCACATCATGGGGCTGGTGGGCGATCGTCCCGCCGTCGATCCGGCTGACGTCGACGCCGGCGTCGGCCACCACGACTACCCGATCGTGATCTCGTCGATGAGCTTCGGCTCCCAGTCCGAGCCCGCCTTCCGCGCCTACGCGGACGCGGCGAAAGCGACCAACATCCTCTGCATGAACGGCGAGGGTGGCGAGATCCGCGACATGTACGGGCAGTACCGCAACTGGCGCGGGCAGCAGGTCGCCTCCGGGCGCTTCGGCGTCTCGGCGGAGATGCTGAACAGCTCCTACGTCGCCGAGATCAAGATCGGCCAGGGAGCCAAGCCGGGAGAGGGCGGCCACCTGCCCGGGAAGAAGGTGTCCGAGAAGGTCGCCGCCGCGCGTAACGCCGCGCCCGGGACCGACCTGATCTCGCCCTCCAACAACCACGACCTCTACTCGATCGAGGACCTGGCCGAGCTGATCGACGAGCTGAAGACCGTCAACCCGGACGTGCGGGTCTCGGTCAAGGTGCCGGTGGTGCCGAACATCGGCACGATCGGCCTCGGGATCGCCAAGGCCGGCGCCGACATCATCACGCTCTCGGGCTTCGAGGGCGGGACCGGTGCCGCGCGCCAGCACGCGCTGCGCCACGTCGGCCTGCCGAGCGACATCGGCACCCGCGCCGTGCACCGGGCGCTGATGGAGGCCGGGCTGCGCAACCGGGTCGAGATCTGGGCCGATGGCGGCTACCGGACCGGCCACGACATCGTCAAATTGCACTGCCTCGGCGCCAACCGCATCGGCTTCGGCACCCTGGCGATGGTCAGCCTCGGCTGCACGATCTGCCGCGGCTGCCAGCTCGACACCTGCCACGTCGGCATCGCCACCCAGATCGAGACGCCCGAGGAAGCACAGGCCCACGGGCTGAAGAAGTTCACCCCGCAAGAGGTCGACCGCGCCGCCGAGAGCTGCGCCCGCTTCTTCTCCTCGATGGGCGAGGAGGTCAAGCAGGTGGTGGCCTCGCTCGGCTACGAGCGCGCCCAGGACCTGGTCGGCCGCTACGACCTGCTGGAGCAGATCGGCCACAAGGATCAGATCGACCTGCAGCCGCTGATCGAGCCGCTGGAGGAGCACCTCGACCTCGAACCGCTCGACCTGCCGGTTGCCGAGGAGACCGAGGCACGGGCCGAAGCCGGCCTCGTGATGGCGCGGCCGATCCGGATGGAGGCGAAGGAGGCATCGAGCCAGATCGCCGCGCTGGCGCCGGAAGTCTGCGGTGGCGGTGGTGGCGGCCATGTCCGCAGCCAGTTCCCGCGGGCGACCGACGCCAACGACCGCGTGCTCGGGACCGAGCTGGCGGGCGCGCTGGCGCGCTGGCGGATCTTCGACGGCGGACCGGCCGGCGAGGAAGACAGCTCGCTGGCGAGCCTCGAGTTCAACGGCGGCTCGGTTGCCGGCCAGGGCCTGGGGGCGTTCAACTCCTACGGCGTCGACATCCGCATCGAGGGCGGCGCCCAGGACGGCGTTGGCAAGACGATGCTGGGCGGCAAGATTGCGATCCTCAAGGGCAAGGGGGCGCGGGGCAAGCGCCTCAACGGCTCCGTCGGCAAGTCCTTCGCGTACGGGGCGCAGCGCGGCAAGCTCTACGTCCAGGGCAGCGCCGACTCCCGCTTCTGCATCCGCCTCTCCGGCGCCGACGTCGTCGTCGCGGGCGAGCCCGAGCAGGACATCGACGACAGCCGCGGCGCCCTGGCCGACCGCGCCAACATCAAGGGCTTCGCCTTCGAGTACATGACCAGTGGGCGGGCGATCGTCCTCGGCGACATCGGCCCCTGGGCCTGCGCCGGCATGACCGGAGGCCGCGTCTACGTCAGGCACAACGCCTTCGGCATCGACCGAGCAGCGATCGAAAGGCGCCTAGGCAAAGGCGCCAAAGTCGAACTCAAGGACCTCGACGCCGAGGCCCTCATAGACATCGACGACCTCCTCCACGGCTACGCCGACGAACTAAGAGCAACCGATCAAACCGAAGAGGCCGACCGCGTCGAATCCCTAGCCGACGATGCCACCAGCAACTTCCTAATGATCGTCCCGCTCAAGGTCCAGGCGGATCCGAGCATCTCGACCGAGTAATCCTGCGAGTGGGGCGACCTATGTCGCCTCACTCAGCCGCTGGATTCGAACTGCATCAACTTCTACCTCTGCTGGGTGTAGAAGTTGATGCGGTTCTTCGATAGGACCGCACTAAATTGGCCACTTCTGCCGATTCTTTTTGGCGGCATTTGCACGGAAGACGCACTAGGTCTTCTGTTGCCTCTGCTTAGCTAGATGTGTCACCCAAAGCAGATAATTGGGTGACTGGTGGGCCGTGCGCCCCCTAGGTCTCCGCTGGTCTGCGTCGATGGCCTAGGGGGCGTGCCCTTGCTGACTCCTGAAAGCGTGACACATCGTCTCTAGCGCTTGGGTCGAGTCGCGACTTTGAGGCAGCACATTGCAGATTTTGCTTGCAGAATCTGCAACAACTTGCGGTTGCCGCTATGGGCGATCAGTCACAAGACCTTCAGTACCGACAGAGGAGCGGCTGGAGGCCGGGGCGCCCCTTGTGTGGAGCGCTACGACTCACTATCCTGCCCCTCTAACCGCGCTAAAGGGGCGCGGTCAAGGAAAGGAAGTATCTCATGTACCTGCAGAAGCACTGGCCTCTCGGCCATCGTTTATGGGGAACTTCCTTAATTCACATACTTCCTGGGTAATCTCTACTGCCCTTCTGATCGCTGCGTCCGTGCCTGCTATCGGGCGGAGATGGCTGGCGTTTTTGCGTGACTTGCATAGCTATCGCGATGAAAGGCGCGGCCGCTAGCGGGTGTTAATTGGGTTTGCCCTCTAACCGGTCCGCAATTCCCCGGACCTCCTGAAGCAACCCGTCCAGCATGCGCTCGGTGTCGGAGTGGATGCGCCATTCGGTTAGGCGGCGCTCGGCGTCCATGGAGTCGAGACGTTGCTCGAGGTGCTCGGTGCGGTCTTCTAGGCGGGTGACGCGGCGGTTGGTCTGCTTTTGGGATTTGCGGACGCGGGTTTTGACGTAGCGACGAAGGTCCTCTTGCATGGTGTCGAGCTCGCGGCGGAGGTCGCTGTTGAGGGGCGCCTGTTGCTCGTCGAGCATCTGCTCGACGCCGCGGCGGACGCGCTCGATCTCTTCGTGGAGTTGCGCGCGGGCGCGCTCGGCTGAGGCGGAAATCGACTCCTCGCCGCTCGGGCGCGAGGGATCGTCCGGATTCGTCGGCGCGTTCACCGGCTCGAATCGTACGGGCGGGAGTGGCGGCAACTCTGATCGCGAAACCGCGAAGGACCGCGATATAGGCGGTGGTTCACGGTTTCGCGAGACGGCGCCTTCGCGAAACCGCAAAAACCCGTGTTCTAGACGGGTTTTTACGGTCTCGCGGTTAGGCCTGGAGGACGTAGAGGCGGTAGCGGCCGATCGTCAGCTCGTCGCCGTCGCTTAGCTCGGTCCAGTCGATCTTTTGGCCATTGACCAGGACGCCGTTGAGGCTGCGGTCGTCGAGGATTCTTGGCGGCCGGCCCTCGTCGGTGGCGATCATCGCGTGGCGTCTGGAGACGCTGGGGTCGTCGAGGCAGATCTCCGCCCGCTCGCAGCGGCCGATCTTGGTCCAGCCGACCTCGAGGTGGAAGGTCTTGATCTCGCCCTGGTCGCGCAGCGCCAGGTGGAAGCCGGGCTCGCTCAAGTTTTCGCGCGCCTGGTCGATCCAGGCCTGATCCTCGCGTTGGCCGGTGACGGCGAATTCGAGGGTGGGGGAGCCGTGCTCCTGGAGACCGGCGAAGATCGAGTCGCGGCGGAAGCGCGAGGTTCCGCAGACCGCGCACTCGGGCAGCTGGTCGGTCTCGCGGAGGGCCACCTGGGTCCCGCAGACAAGGCAGAAGTACGTCCCCTCTCCGGGCATGGAGCCGGTGGCGAACGCTTCGCCGGCTGGGCTGGTGCCGGCGCTCTCGAAAATGGGAAACCTCTCCTTCCTAACCGGGTCTCATTCGATACTAGCCCCGGGATTTGGCCCTGTCACTGGAATTTCCTCGACCAAAGGGCCGGTGGGCTTCGAGTCCGCGGAGGCCCGCCCATCTAGACTCCGTGCCGATGGGTCCCATCAGCGCTGAAATCGAGATCGACGCCCCGCGCGAGCAGGTCTTCGATGCCCTGCTCGACCTCTCCCGTCGTCCCTCCTTCACCGACCACTTCCTCGCCAGCTTCAACCTCACCCGGATCGATCCCGTCGGGATCGGTGCGGGGGCGCGCTTCTGCGTCGAGGGGCCGGTGCGGAACATCTGGATGGACACGACGATCGTCGCCACCGAGCCTCCCTTCCGCATCGTCGAGGAAGGCGCCGGCGGCCGCGTCAACCGGATTCCCAACCACACCGTCTGGGAGCTGACCGAGGCGCCCGGATCCTTGACCTGCGTCCGCCTCTCCTACTGGTCGGAGCCCGCCGCGGTCGACCGCGGCCTGGAGCTGCTCAGCGGCGGCTCGCTCTGGCTCGGGCGCGGCTGGCGCAAGGCGCTGCGCCGTCTGCGCGACGAGCACGAGGCCGCGGAGACGCGCGCAGAGCACGTCGCTGTCGCCGGCGGCAACCGCCACGCAACCGGCATCCCGTAGGCGCCCGTCGCCTCGCCGGACAGGCATCCACCCGCTCTATATAGACTCCCCGCGCGATGCACCCCAACCGCCGCACGCTTTTCACGCTGTTCGCCCTCTTGGCGCTGCTCGCGCTGACCGCCGGCGTCTCCGCCTGCGGCTACTCGAGCGACTCCAAGCAGACCAACGAGGGTGAGCCCCTGCAGCTGGGCGAGCTGGAGTACAACGTCACCTTCTCGCGCTACCTCAACCCGAACGACACCGAGGACGCGGCGTACCTGGAAGGCCAGCCGGAACCGCCGAAAGACAACAACTACTTCGGCGTCTTCTTCGAAGTCCAGAACAAGAGCGACGAACCGCAGCAGCTGCCCTCGACGCTGACGATCACCGACGCCGAAGACAACGAGTACGAGGTGCTCCCGAGCGAAAGCCTCTACGCGCTCCCCTTCGAAGGAACCGTCGAAGCCGAAGAACAGATTCCGGTCCTCGACTCGCCCGCCCAGCAGGGCCCGATCGAGGGCTCGGTCGCGGTCTTCCTCCTCCCCGAAGAAGCCTCCGCCAACCGCCCCCTCACCCTTCACATCGAAGGCGCTGAAGAAAAGGGCGAAGTCACCCTCGACCTCTAGGTCGCCTCGGCTCTAGCCGAGGCCGGCGGAGAGAACTTCGGCGGCGATCGGGGCGGCGACTTCGCCGCCCGCCGCTTCGGCTTCGATCAGCAGCACCCCGACCGCCAGCTTCGCCTTTTCGGCCGGGGCGAAGGCGGAGAACCAGGCGTCCTTGATCTGGACCGGGTTTTCGGATTCCTCTTCGCCCGGCTTCGGGCCGAGCTCGGCGGTGCCGGTCTTGCCGGCGACCTGGGCCTCGGAGATGTCGGCGGCGGTGCCGGTGCCTTCGTTGACGACGCCGATCATCAGTTCGGTCAGTTCGTTGGCGATCTTCGGCGACATCACCCGCACCGGTTCGGCGTTCGGCCGCAGCTTCTTGTTGGCGACGATGGAGGTCGGCATCCGCACCCCGTCGTTGCCGACCGTCTGCGCCACGTTCGCCATCTCCAACGGCGTCGCCAGCACATCGCCCTGGCCGATCGCCGAGACGCCGAGATCGATTTATTCGCCGATTTAGGTCGGGATCGTCG
>JBQCHW010000054.1:0-5416 GCA_051954315.1 Solirubrobacterales bacterium | reverse complement strand
ACGAGGTCTCCCAAGCCCTCGCCGCCGCCCTCTCCTAGCTATGTCCCTCGCCAACCCGGCGCGCGGACGCTCGCGCGCCTTCTGGATCGTCGCCGGGCTGATCGCGCTCGGTGCCGCCCTGCGCTTCGCCACCCTCGGGGTCCAGAGCTATCACCACGACGAGATCGTCACCGCCAGCCGGGTGCTGCGGGTCGGGTTCGGCCACGCGATGGACGCGGTCGGCTTCTCGGAGTCGGCTCCGCCCCTCTACTACGCGCTCGCCTGGGTCTGGACCCAGATCACCGGCACCGGCCCCTGGGGCCTGCGCTCGCTCTCCGCGGTCGCCGGCGTCGCCACGATCCCGGTCGCCTACCTGATCGGGTGCGAGCTGCGGGGCCGCCGCACCGGCCTCGTCGCCGCCGCCCTGGTCGCTGTCAACCCGATGCTGATCTGGTACTCGCAGGAGGCACGCGCCTACGCGCTGATGACCTTCTTCTGTGCGCTCTCGCTGCTCTACTGCGTGCGGGCGCTGCGGGTGGGGGAGGGGGCCGACGCGAGCGACGAGCGGCGCGACAAACGGAACTTCGTCCTCTGGGGCGTCTTCTCCGCCCTCGCCCTCGCCACTCACTACTTCGCGGTCTTCCCGCTCGCCGCCGAGCTGGCCCTGCTGCTGCGCCGCCGCGGCCGCGCCACCCTCGCCGGCCTCTGGATCGTCGGCCTCGTCGCGGTCCTGCTGACGCCCCTGGTGATCCACCAGATGTCCTACGGCCACGCCGAATGGATCGGCAGCTTCCCGCTCGGCCACCGGGTCTGGGAATCGGCAGCGACCTTCTTCATCGGCGAGACCGGCGACATCATCGGCGGCCCCGAGCGCCCGACCCTCGCCTTCCTGCCATTGGCCCTGGCCGCGGCGGCGTTCGCGCTCCTCTCCCTCCGCGGCGAGCGGCGCGAGAGGCGGGTCGCCACAGTGCCGCTGGCGATCGCGGCGCTGACGGTCGCGGTACCGCTGCTGCTGGCGATCGGCTCGGTCAGCAAGGACTTCGTCCTCGCCCGTAACCTGCTGCCGGCGCTGGTCCCGCTCCTCCTCCTGGTCGCGATCGGCTTCACCTTGAAGCGGGCGCGGCGGCTCGGCGCGGTGCTCGCCGCCGTCCTAGTCGTCTACTCGCTCGTCTTCTCGATCTGGGTCAACTTCGACGAAGAACTGCAGCGGCCCGACTGGCAGGCGGTCGCCGAGCACCTCGGCAAGCCGGAAGCTCCTAGGGCGACGGTCCTTTGGGTGCTGGGGGAGGCGCCGCTGCGCTACTACCTCTCGACCGGAGCGATCCAGGTCAAAGCGGTCGAAAAATACGGCTGGCTGGTCCGCGAGATCGACTTCGTCTCCGACGGCCGGGTGCCGCCCCCGCCGACCCGCCTAGTCGGCTCGAGCTTCCAGGAAGTCTCCAGCGAAGAGGTCGGACGGCTCTTCATCCGCCGCTTCCAGCTCGATCGCCCGGGCCTGGCGAGGCTGCCGTTGCGCCGAATTCGCGAAGCCCCCCTGCAGTGGCGGAACAACGGCATCCTCCTGGACGGAATTGGACCTGATTGACCCGGGTAGGGGTTAGAGAGATATTCTGCGTAACGGCTTTGGAATCCAGCGAGGAGAAGGCATGAGTAAGACGAAAGCGGCGCGCGCCGGCGACATCTATGAGACGGCCCGCGAAAACCCGTACGTGCAGCGTTTGATCGAAGACGAAGACCTGCGCGAAAGTCTCCAGGACGCCTTCGAGGCGGCGAAGAACGCCTACGGCCGCGCGACCGGCAACGGCAAGGGCACGGTCAAGGCCGTGACCAGCGACAAGAAGGTCCAGAAGGAAATGCGCAAGGCCGCCGAGAGCATGCAGGAGGCCTCCGAGCGCCTGCGGGCGAAGCCGAAGCGCAAGGGCGGGATCGGCCGGTTGCTCCTCATCGCGATCGTCGGCGCGGTGATCGCGCTTGCGGTCAGCGAGGGTGCGCGCAAGGCGGTGCTCGACGCTCTCTTCGGCGCCGAAGAGGAGTTCGAGTACACCTCGACGACGTCGATCAACGGGTCCTAGGACCCGCTTGATGGAGGCGGCGGCGAAAGAGCGAGAGCTCAGCGGCGACAAGGCTCAGCGGATCGTTGACGCGATGCGCGAGTCGGTCGCCCGGCGCGGCGCCGCCGGCTCCACCTTCGAGCACGTCGCCCGCGAGGCGGGGGTCAGCCGCGGCCTCCTCCACTACTACTTCGGGACCAAGGAGCGGCTGCTGGTCGAGGTCGTCCGCCGCGACACCGAGCTGCGGGTGGAACGGCTCGACGAGCGGCTGGCGGGGGCGAAGAGCGTCGACGATGTGATCGAGGCGCTGGTCGCCAGCCTCAACGACATGATCGAGAACGAGCCGGGCTTCTTCTTCCTCCTCTTCGAGCTCTTCAGCGCCGGCCGCCGCAACCCCGACATCGAGAAAGAGGTCGGCCAGCTCTTCGAGCGCACCCGCAGCCACGTCGCCGAGGTCCTGAACAGCAAGCAGGAGGAGGGCGTCGTCAGCCTCCGCTTCCCCGCCGAGGACGTCGTCTCCTACCTCTTCGCCTTGGGCGACGGCGTCGCCCTCCAGGTCCTCTCCGACAAGTCCCGCGACAGCACCGGCACCTTCGCCGTCGGCGTCGCCACCGCGCGCTACCTCTTCGGCGCCGAGTAGCCCGGGTCAGCAGCCGAGCTGTTATGCGTTCGGCTGAGGCGGAGGCGATAGGAGCTGAACTTGCTGCTCCTAGGCAGGGCTATACCTTGACGGTCCTGAAGAACTCGTTGGGGTCCACTTCACCGAAGTAATGCCCATGGGTCTTTTTGATCGTCTCCAGCGAGTCTGATCCGATCAGCACGACCTCGATGTCTTTATTGCCCCGGTACTGCCGCTCGCATGCCGCGTACTCGGAAACGGCCCCAGTCGTGTTGTCGCCCAGGTCGTTGGCGCGAATAAGGCGCTGGGTCGCGACGTTGTAGATCAACAGGAACTGGTGTAGAGCCATCAGGATTCTTTCTCTTCGAAGTAGTGGCTTACCTTCTCGCGGCTGGCAACAAACTCTTCGGCAAGATTCTTCCCGATGGGCTCCCCAGTGTCCCCGGCTGCGAGAACATCAGATGCGAGCCGAAAATATTCGAGCAGATCATCGGGGCCATCTCCATCCCTAAGACTGTAGCCCAGCCTCTCCCCGGCAGCCATGATCACCTGGGACCAGCGGTGCTCGGTCGCCGTCCTGAGTTGTATCTCTACGATCCGGTCTTCGCCGCTTAGTTGATCACGCTTGGCGACCATCAGGTGAAGTGCGCGGTAGCCAGTATCGGGCCGCCCATGGTCACGCCAGTCTTTGGCTCGGTGAATGCCCCAGTTGTCTCGGATCTTTGCGTGCAGCTCTTCAACCTCGTCACGATTTGCCAGCACAGCCCGGGCGCCGCCAATGTCCTGCATCCGAGCCAATTTCATATCTGGATGCCGGTGCAGCTTGTCGATGATCTGCTTGAACCGCTTGAGCCTCTGGGAGGGTTTGATATTTGAGGTCGAGTAACGATCCGACCACTCGCGCAGCATGGGCATCACCAAGCCCAACGGGCCGTAGTGCTGGGCTCGCCAGGCATAAACGTGAAGCGCCAACAGGTCGATTTCTTCGTCGGGAATCACAACCGCGCTGTCGTAGAGCCAATCAGCCAGTTTTCGCCCGGCCTTATTGACCGTTTCCTTGGAGGGAAGTTCGCTTAGGTCGGAGAGACTGGAGGGCATGTCGTCGGCAGGGTAGGGAAGCGATCGGAGTGCTGACGATAGGCGTGACGGCGCTCACGTAGTGATGGGGCGCACAGACCCTGCCGGTGGTCGCGCGAGAGCCTGCCTTCTGAGAAATGAGCAGTACCCGACGAGGAGGCCCGGCATGAAAGACGCGATGAACCGACTTGCGCAGTTCTTGGGGAGGCGGCGGCGGTTGGTCGTGGCGGCTTGGGTCTTGATCGTCTTGGCGGCTCTGCCGTTTGCGGCCAAGCAGACCGAACACCTGACCGGCGGTGGCTTCGATGTGCCGGGGAGCCAGTCGATGAAGGTGAGCGAAGCGGTGCAGGACGACTTCGGCTCGCAGGCGGACGGGATCGGCGTGGTGCTGAAGGCGGTGCCGGACGCGACGGCGGCTGAGCGCGATGCTGCCGTTACCCGGGTGCGGAAGGAGGTGGCGACGCTCGACGACGTCGTCCTGCCGCCGGCCGCGGCGCTGCAGGCGCGGCGGCAGTTGCAGGAGGCCGACACCGTGCTGGTTCCGCTGCGGAGCGACCTCTCTTCCGACGAGCTGATCGACCCGGCGAAGACCCTGCGCGAAGACCTCGAGCCGGGCGACGCCTTCGGGGGCGTGACGCCGTACCTCGTCGGCCAGCCGACCATCTGGGCGGGGATGCAGGAAATCTCCAAGGAAGACCTGGCCAAGGCGGAGTCGAGCGGCTTCCCGATCGTCGCCCTGATCCTGCTCGTGGTCTTCGGCTCGCTGGCCGCCGCGGCGCTGCCGCTGGCGCTCGGCTTCGTCAGCGTGCTCGTCACCGGCGCGCTCATCTACTTCATCTCGCTGCAGATGAACATGTCGGTCTTCGTCACCAACATGGCCTCGATGATCGGGATCGGCGTCGCCGTCGACTACTCGCTCTTCATCCTCGCCCGCTACCGGGAGGAGCGCGAGGCCGGCTTGGAGAAGGGCGATGCGCGGGCCCGGGCGCTATCGACCTCGGGGCTCGCCGTCACCTTCTCCGGCCTCGCGGTGATCATCTCGCTGGCGGGCCTGTGGATGGTCGACAACCAGGCGCTGCGCTCGATGGCGCTGGGGGCGATGACCGTCGTCGCGGTCTCGATCCTCACGGCGACGACGCTGCTGCCGGCGCTGATCGCGATGCTCGGCGACCGGGTGCTGCCGGGCGGCATCGTCGGCCGGGTCGAGGCGTTCTTCCAGCGTCGCTTCTACCGCCGCCGCACCGCCGAGCAGCAGGCGACGGAGCAGAACCGCTTCTGGCGCGCCTGGACCGCTCGGGTGATGGCGCGGCCGTGGACCGCGGTGATCGGCGTCTCGGCGGTGCTGCTGTTCCTCGCCAGCCCGCTGCTCTCGATGGAGACCGGGACCGAGGCGCTGAAGCAGTTCCCGAAGGGAAGCGACGTCCGGGTCGGCAACGAACTCGCCTCCGACCAGCTCGGCGGCGGCACCGACCCGGTGCAGATCGTCGCCGCCTTCGACGGCGCCCCGGGCGCGGCCGACAAAGCCGCGGTCCTCGCCTTCCGTCGCGAGCTTGCGGCGACGCCGGGCATCGCCGCGGTCGGCGCCCCGGCCTTCGCCGGCGAAGAGGCGATGGTCCAGGCGACCCCGCAGGCGGGTAGCGAGTCCGACGCCTCGGTGGCGCTGGTCGAACGGCTGCGCGACACCGTCGTC
>JBQCHW010000053.1:0-11230 GCA_051954315.1 Solirubrobacterales bacterium | reverse complement strand
CGCAGAGCTGATTCGCGAGCCAGAGGCCGCGGCCGCCCTCCTGGGTGATCCCCGGGCGCAGGCGACCGACCAGCTGCTCCTCTATCCGCCCCGCATCGGCAACCTCCGCCAAGAGACTGCCGTTCTCGCGCCAGAGCCGGAGGGTGCCGGTCCCGCCCCCGTGCATGACGCTGTTGGCGGCCAGCTCGCTGGTCGCGGTGACGAGGTCGGCGACCGTCCGCGCGTCCATCCCCGCCCGTTCGCCGGCGGCGGCGACCCGCCCGCGGACCTCGGACAGCTCGGTGAGCCCGAAGGAGAGGGAGTCGGTCCGCATCGGCGGCGGCGGCAGTTCCCCGGCGAGGCTGTCGAATTCGGCGTCGAAGGCGGCGCTCTCCTCCGTCCGGCCTTCGCGCGAGATCAAGGTGTGGGTGGTCGCCGCCCGCTCGAGGTCGTCATCGGCGAGCGAGCAGGCGTCATAGGGGCAGAGCAGGGTCCAAGACCGGCTCTCCGCGAAGACGAGGTTGAGCAGAGCCTCGTGGCGGTGGCACTCCTCCATCTCCGCCGGGCTGCGGTCGGGCCAGACGATTTCGCTGACCCCGCGCACGGCTCGACCCTTGCTCTGGTCGACGAAGTCCCGCCAGAGGGGGATCACCGCGGCAGGGTTGCGCCCGAAGTCCTCGATCGCGGCGAAGCGGACCATCCCCGCCTGGGCGCCGAGCTCGCCTTTCAGCAGCTCCGCCTGCTCCTTCCGCACCGCCGCCAGCGCGGGCTGGCCGGCCTCCAGAGCGGCGAGCAGGAAGGGAATCGTCCCTGCCAGGTACTCGTCGGCGCCCTCGTAGATCAGCGCCTGATGTTGAAAACTGGCGTGTTCCATTGGCGATTTCTCGCTCTTTAGCTTCCCAGAAGCACCGGCTTCAAACGGTGGGTTTGCTCACTTAAGCAGTGGGTAATCAGACGAGTGGCACAAAGGTCGCAGCGCTTTTTGTGTCGACTGTAGAACCGCTCACTTCTCACGGCGTGCGCACGGAGATTGGGAGAGGCACCGACGAGATCCCATTTTTCGAAAGCCCGAGGAGAGCATGAACCCGCCGCCCGCAGCGCAAAGCAAAGACGTCACCCGAGCCCATCAGGAGATTCGCGTGACCAAGCTCGGCCCGGAAACGAAACGCGAGAGGCTGGTCCAGCGGGTGCTTGCCGCACGCAGGCGCTTGCCGCAAACTCCGCGCAGCCCCTTGGCAAGAATTCGGTAGTGCTGTAGGCTCCTTGAAGGGTCAGCTCGGTATCGCCTTCGCGATAACCATCTCGCTCTAACTCTCAAAGGCAAGACCGCCCCGCTCGTCGAGCGCCCCGGGACTTCCCAAATCCAATGACGGAGGTCCTCGAAGTGCCTACTACCGACTTTCAAGTCCATGACGGGCTCCTGGTTGTCCAACAGACGACCGAAGGCAAGCGATTGCGGGTCGCCCTCAACGGCGAGATGGATCTCGCCAACGCCGAGTGCGCCGGCTCCGTCCTGCGGGAAGCGCTGAGCTCCGGCATGAGCGTGGTCGTCGACCTGACGAAGCTCGAGTTCCTCGACTCGACCGGCGTCGCCCTGCTGGTCGAGGCGATGGGCACCGGCGGCGAGCGCCTCAGCTTCCTGCCCAGCGAGCACGTCGCCGTCCAGCGCCTGCTCAGCCTCACCGGCCTCGAGGAGCGGATGACCTTCGCTTCGACGGCGTCGCTCAGCGCGACCGGTGCCGAGAACGCCGGCGCCGAGTCCCTGCTGCCGGCGGCCTAGTTCGCTCGGCTGACCGCCGGGCGCCGCCGCAACTGCCGCTCGGAGTGAGCGGCGACCGGGATCACCGAGTCGCCGTAGCGGACCCCGCCGAAGCGCAATCGCTGCAGCACCGCCAGCCAGGCGCAAACGCCGCGCTCAAGGATCCAGATCGGGGCGAGCAGCGAGGAGGTGCCCGGGAAGAAGCGAGCCCCCCCGGCCCGCCTACGCCCAAGCTCGGCGGCGGCAACCGCGCTCGTCGCCATCCCTAAGACCGGCACCGGGCGTCGCTTGAGAGCGCTGAGGAGAAGCAGCGGCAGGACCGCGAGCCACAGCGCCATCCGTAGGGGCAGGGCGAAGTCGTCGTAGGCCTGGCGGGTGCGCTGGCCCCAGAAGTGGTCAGACGAGGGCGGAACGCGGGCGACGTAGAGGTCGAGCGGGGAAGCGATGGTGCCGCTGTGTGCGCGCACCGTACGCATCAGCTCGAGGTTCTCGAAGAGGACATCGCCGTCGTACATCCCCATCGCCAGCATCCGCGAGCGCCGCACCGCCAGCGTCCCCGGATAGTCGCGGCCGAAGCTGCGGTTGAGCAGGGTCCGCGCGGTGTCCCAGCGCGCGTGCCAGGGCAGGCGGTCGAAGTAGTTCTGGGGGCGGACCAAGTCGTGGGAGTCGAGCAGCGCGGCCGCCCGCCGCAGCGCCTCCGGCTCGTAGCGGACGTCGTCGTCGGCGATCACCACGCGCTCGCGCGAGGCCAGCTCCACCCCGGTTCGCACCCCGGAGACTTTTCCCATTAGCCACGACTCCCCCTCCCGGGGCGGTACATGCCGCACCTGCTCCCCCCAGACGCCGGCATTCGCGGCGAAAACCTCCGGCTCGGACCCGTCGACGACGATCACCTCGGCGACCAGCGGCGCGAGCCGCGCCAGGTAAGCCGCCATTTCCTCCCGCTGCGCCCCGTCCCGCCAGCGCACCGGCACTACATAAGAGAGGTCGAGCCGCTCGCTCACGCCGGGACGGCGGCAGGCTCGCGCAGCGAGGTCTCGCCGCGCTCCCAGTTGTCCATCAGGTGGGTGGCCCAGCGGGCCTCGACCTGCAGCAGCGCCCGGGCGCCGAAGAGGATGTCGGCGGCGATCTCGGGCTCGTCGGCCGCGAGGCCGCCGGCCAGATCCCAGGCGGCGATGTTCTCGTGCACGGAGTCGGCCTCGACGTGCTCATCGTAGAAGTGGGTCGCCTCGCGGCCGAAGCCGAGCCGGCGCAGGGCGTTGCCGTAGCGGCGGTTGGGGATCGATGAGGTCATCTCGAAGCCGGCGAGGTGGCCGACACAGGCGCCGCGGCGGCGCCGGTGCAGGCCGAAGAGGCTCATCAGGTTGACCGACGCCAGCGTCACCCCCGGCAGACGCTCCAGGTAGGCGCCGTAGGTGGGATCGAGGCCGAGCGCCTCCATCGTCTTCGCGAAGAGGACCGCGTGCATGCGCTCGGCGCTGCCGCCGCCGTACTCGTCCGCCTGCACCTCCAGCAGGGCCGCCTTCGGACGCGGCGAGAGGCGCGGGATGACCCAGGAGTGCGGGTCGGCCTCCTTCAGCTGGTAGGCCGACCGGTGGATGACGTGCTCGAGCATCTGCTCCTGCGTTCCCTGCGTCTCTATATAGCGGGAGAGCGGCGGGCCCACGTCCTCGGCGACGATCTTCTGCAGCGCCGCCCCGACCGAGGCCAGCTCCGCCTCGTCCGCCGGCTCGACGAGCTCGGCCACGGCCATCTCGAACGGCCGCTCCAGCTCGGCGCGGAACCCGAGCAGCGAGGGCTCCCACTCCCAGCCTTCGTCGACGCCGTGGATCCCGGTGTAGTGGATCTCGTAGGCGACGTAGAGCGCCAGCTGCAGGTCCTCGTCGGCGATCGGGTCGGCCGCTTCGACCGTCTCCGTCGCCTCCAACCCCACGCCTGGCTCACCCTCCAGCGCCGCGAACAGTCGCTCGCTCAGCTGCCCGCGCGGCGCGGGCAGCTCGATCAGCCGCCGGGCCATGGTTCCGGCCCGCTCGGCGCTTCGAAGCCGATCAGCTTGTGGGTGCCGTCGCAGAACGGCCGCATCCGCGATTTGCCGCAACGGCAGAGGGCGATCGTCCGCCGCTCCGTCGGCAGCTCGTTCCCCTCCTGGTCGGTGACGACGAAGTCGCCGCGAACCAGATAGGGACCGTCGGGATAGGGCGTGATCGTGACTGGAGAAGGCTGCTCGTGGTTGGGGTCCACCTGTTCGGCATACCCGGAGCGGGCATTGATAAATCTGCCGTTCTCGTGGGTAAATAATCGGCATGAACGAGCAACCAGCCATCACCCCCGAGGAGTCAAACGGGAGTAACGGCTTCGACTCCGTTCGAGCCGAGATCTCCCGCGAAATGGTACGTCTCTACAAGGAGCTGTTCGGCCGCGGACCGACCAAAGCCCGGACCGAGTTCGCCGGCCCGGACATCGTCATCTGCTCGCTGGAGAACACCTTCACCCTGGCCGAGCGCAGCCTCGCTGACATGGGCGAGCAGCAGCGCCTGCGCGACACCCGGATGTACTTCCAGGTGGCGACGTCGGACAAATTTCGCGAGATCATCGAGCGCCTGACCGGGCGCAAGGTGAGGGCCTTCATCAGCGGTCTCGACGCTGACGCCGACGTCTGCGCGGAGGTCTTCTACCTCGAGGACGGCAGCGCCAACGGCGACGGCTAGCTGCCGTCGCCGTTTTTCCGCTGCTCCTTGGCGGCCGCCGCGGCTTCCACGACCGCCTCGGCCTCGCGCGCGGCCGCCGCGGCCTGCTCTTTGGCCTCGATGCTCTCTTCTTTGGCTTCGAGCTTCTCCAGCTGCGCGGTCTTCTCGGCTTTCGCGTTGGTGCGTTTGACTTTCGCCGCCGCTTTTTTGGCCTTCTGCTTTTTCTCTTTCTCTTTTTCGGCGGCTTTGGCCTCGCGGTCGCGGCGGCGTTTCTCGGCTTTGCGCCGCTCCTGCTCGGCCTGGCGGCGGGCTTCGGCGGCGGCCTTCTCGGCTGCTTTGCTCAGCTCGGCCTGCCGCTGCTCTGCCTCGCGCTCCTCGACCTCGGCTTTCTCGCGCAGCTCGACAGCGCGCTCGCGCTCTTTCGTCGCCAGCAGGGCGGCGCGGCCTTCTTCGCGCAGCTCGGGGTCGCGGAAGAGGACGCCGGTGGCGCTGCGCGCTCCGGCCTCGGCGCGGTCGACGATGTGTTTCGCGTGGGAGTCGGAGCCCCCGAGAGCGCCGAGCGCGAGATCGGCCGGCATCCGCGCCAGCTTGATCGATGAGTTGAAGATCGTTTTCGGGATCGTCGGTAGCGACATCTAGTTCTCCTCCTTGGGATCGATGACCGCGGCGGCCTCTTCGGCGCGGGCCGCTTCGCGCTGCAGCTCGGCTGCCTCGCGCTTTGCCTCGCCCTTCTCGGCCGCCGCCTCTTGACGTTTGGCCTGGGCGCGCTGTTCACCGGCCAGACGCTCGCGCTCGGCCTGGGCCTTCTCAGCCTGGGCACGCTGTGCGGCGCCGCGCTCCTCCTCGGCCCGTTTGCGCTCGGCCTCCTCTTCGACGGCGATCTCCTTGGCCTCCAGTTCGACCTCGTGCCGCTCCGCCACGGTCTCGGCGCGCTCGGCCTCGATCCGCGCCTCCTCCTCTTTGCGCTCGGCCTCCGCGGCCTGCTCGGCCGCCTCCGCCTGGGCGTCTGCCTGGACCTCCTGCAGCTGGCCCTCGCGGTGCAGGTCTTCATTGCCCAGCGCTGCTCCGGCCATCTGCTTGGCCTTGCCGACCACCTTGCCCAGAGGGCCGCCGGCGACGCGCTCTTGCTCGCTCACGCGCGTGCTCCTTTCAAGTTCGTCCTCTCGAATCCCATCTGTATGCGTCTACCCAAGCGAGGGACGCCGCGAACCGTGCAACGGGTCACATATCGGGGGCGTTCAGTAGCGGAGGATCGCGGCGACTCCTTCGGCCTCGGCCAGCGGCTCGGCGAGCTCGTCGCCGACGATCGTCACCTGGGCGCTGCCGGCGAAGGCGGCGCGGAGGAGCTGCTCGACGTCGCCGTCGAGGGCGCGGTCGAGGACGAGGTGGTCGACGCGGCCTTCGCCCAACGCCTCCCGGGTCTCCTGGAGCCCGGCGGAGCCCCGACTGCCGCCCTTGGCCTCGCCGAGCGCCCGCTCGACCACGGCACGATCGCGCTCGGCGTCGAGCTGCTCGATCGCCTCGGTGACGACGCCGTTCAGCTTGCCGGTCGGGGTGGAGATCAGGTCGGCGTCGCTGCCGCGGACCACCTTCGCCTTGGCGGCGTTGAAGCCGTGCTCGAATGCCTCGGCGTCCTTGGCCGGACCGAAGACGATCGCCTCCGCGATACCCCGTCCCTCCAGCGCCTGGGCGGCGAGCCCGCCGCACTCGCCGAGGAAGCGGTGGCGGTTGTGCTCGAGCCGTTCGTCGTACTGGTCGTGGCCGGAGGCGCTGACGCCCTGGGCCCGCGCGGGGTTGTTCGTGCTCTGCGATTTGCGCTCGCGCCAGTCGAGGCTGAAGAGGCTCAGTTCCCAGTCCTCGAGCTCCTCGAGGGCGCCGCCGGCGCAGCTCAGCAGGCGCACCCGCTCGGCGGAGACGAGGGCGACGCCGCGGGCACCGCCGCGACCGACGAGGGCTAGCAGCGGCGCGATCACCGGCTCGGTCGAGTACTCGGCGCAGGCGTCGGCGACGGGCGGCGATCCCGTCCCCCACCAGTGCTCAACCCCCTCCTTCTCGCTGACGGCGACGAAGCCGACTTCGCCGCGCGGCGGGGGGCGCAGCTCCCCGTCCTCGAAGCGGTCGGTCAGCCGTTTCGCGGTCGCCCGCAGAGCCACCCGGGTGGTGTGCTCATCGTCCTTGTGGCTCTCGAGGATCGCGTCGAGGGCGTTGCGCAGCTCGGTTCGCCAGGCGCCGGTGCGGTCGGCGGGGTCGAACCCGAGGTAGACCGAGAGCACGCCCAGCTCCGGCCGCCATTCGCTGATCTTGCGCGCTTCCTCCAAGGTCGGTTCGCTCATTCCTCACTCCTCCTTGATCGGGTGCGCTCCGGCTACCCCAGCCGCCCGCGTGAAGAAACTAACCGCTGGGTAGAAGTTGCGTATGAAGCCACGACTGGAGACGCCATTCCCGGGCCCACCGCAGCCGGACCCGACGCCCCCCACGCCGACGCCGGACCCCGGCCCGCCAGCGCCCCCTTCCCCCGATCCGGCGCCGCCGCGGCCCGACCCGGGCCCGCCGGAGCCGCAACCGCCGGTCGACCCGCCCGAGCCGGCGCCACCGGCGCCGGAGATCCTCGCGGTCGTCTAGGCAGCGCCCGAGTAGCGGAGCGAGCCGGGGGTATCGAGGTCCTCCCCGGTCTCCAGCAGCGTCTTCAGGCCGGAGAGGATCATCGGCCAGCCGCCGAACAGCTCGCTATTGGCGTCGGCTGAGAGCTGGTCGTGGGTGACGCGGAGCTGGCACGAGGTTCCGACCGGGACTATCTCCCAGGTGACGCGGGTGGTCCCGTAGCGCTTGACGTCCTCGCTCCAGAGCGCGTTGAAGCTCTGGACCAGGCGACGGGGCGGGTCGACCTCGAGGTTCTCGCCCGAGGCGATGTCGACCACCCCCGGCACGCCGGACTTGTACTCGGAGCCCTCGGTCCAGTCGGAGACCGTCCCTACCCCGAAGCTGTAGCGCTTGCGCATCTCCTCGCTGGTGATCGCCTCCCAGAGGCGCTCCGGCGTCGTCTTGATGTAGATCTCGAACACGGTCATCGTCCCGCGCCCGCCGACCACTGCGTAAGGCTGCTCGCCAGTCATTTCTCGTCCTCCTGTCCGTCGCTTTTCTCGAGGTCCTGCTTCAGCTCGCTGAGCGCCGAGGCCCAGGGCTGCGCGTACTTGCCCACCCAGCGGTCGTGGATGAGCCTGATCGGGACGGGGTTGAGGAAGTGCAGCTTCTCCCGACCGCGCTTGCGCGTCGTCACCAGCCCCGCCTGCTCGAGCACCCGCAGGTGCTTCATCACGCCGAAGCGGGACATCGGCAGCTCCGCTTCCAGGGCGCTCAGCGACTGCCCGTCCCGCTCGAAGAGCCGGTCGAGCAGCTCACGGCGGGTCGGATCCGCCAGCGCCTTGAAGACCTCGTCCATAGCTACAACCATAGGTGACCAGATAGTCACCTGTCAAACCGGGACCGGCTTGCGGGATCTCCACATGGAGGATTGGGGCGTTCCCATTTGACATCGATCGCTGTATCGATTTAGAGTTATTGAACGTTCAGGGTTCCTCAGCGGGAGGCGCCCACCTCAACAACCAGGGGAGAGTTAGATGCAAGCCATCAAGCGCTTGGCGCTGCTCGTCTGCGCCATCGCGGTCTTCGCGGTGCCGGCGACGGCCAGTGCCACGATCGCGACCAAAACGATCGACTACGGCCCGTACACGATCCCGGCCGGCAACGGCGATCCGCACGATCACGAAAACGCCGGGATGATCAGCAACCAGATCGTCAACAACATCGCCAAGCCGTGCACCGGCTGCACGATCATCGGCGTCACGCCGGACCTCGTCTACACCGACGGGACCCGGGCGACGATCAGCCAGGGGCCGATGCTCCACCACGCGATGTTCGCGGCCCAGTCGAGCGGCAAGTCCGACGTTACCTGCGGCGGCAGCGGCCCGGGCCTGCTCGGGGAACGCTTCTTCGCCTCCGGCGACGAGCGCACCCCGGTCGACCTGACCAGCCTGCCCTACGGCTACAAGGTCAACAGCACCGAGACCTGGAACATGGTCTTCGACCTGATGAACTGGGAAACCACCAGTAAAACGGTGAAAATCCGGATGACCTGGAAGTACGCGACGGGCACCGACTCGAGCAGCCGCGCCGCCCTGCGCCCGGTCTGGCTCGACCAGAACCAGTGCTCGCTCAACTCTTACATCACCGTCCCGAACGGGCTGTGGGACTTCCACTACGACTGGAAATCGACGATCAGCGGCAAACTGATCGCGGCGGCCGGTCACATCCACGACCACGGCGTCAACGACGAACTCACCAACCAGAGCACCGGCGGCACGCTGCTGTGCAACTCGGTGGCGACCTACGGCGGCCCCGGCTACGAAACCCCCGACGGCCGCAAACACGTCTCCGGGATGAACGTCTGCACAGGCAACCCGATCGCCAGCGTCAGCAAAGGCCAAACCCTGCGCCTGCACACGATCTACAACGTGCCGGAAGGGCACCATCTGATCGACGACGCGATGGGAATCATGATCGCCTACTTCGGCTAGCCCGAAGACAAGAGATGAAGTACCTCGAGCCGGCTCCGGAAGGGGCCGGCTCTTTTGTGGGAGAGGCCAGGAAGAGCGACTAGAGCTCGACGGTGCCCGAGATCACCGTCTCGCAGCGCCCGCCGACCCAGATCGTCCCGTCCTCATCCTGGTCGACGTAGATGCGCCCATCCCGACCGATCGCACTGCCCTGGGCAGCGACATAGGGCGCCTGCAGCCGGCCGCTCCCGAGCAGCCACTGCGCGACGCCGGCGTTGAGACTCCCAGTAACCGGATCCTCCGCCGCCACCCCGTTGATCGGAAAGAACGCCCGCACCTCAATCGCCGCCTCCGACCCGGGCGGATGGAAGCCCACCGCCCCGACGTCGAAGTCGAGCCCCCCCGGCCGCAGCTCCAGCACCCGCTCCGCGCTCTCCAGCAGCACCGCGATCCAGCTAAACCCGTTGTCGACCCACTCGACCGCCAGCATCTCATCCGCCTCGAGCCCAAGCGCCGCCGCCACCCGAGCAGCATCCTCCGCCGAAGCCGGCCCCGACCGCCTCAACGGAGGCGCCGCAAAAGCAAGCCGCCCCCCATCCCGCCGAATCCGCACCAGCCCCACCCCGCACTCCTGGACGATCTCGTCCGGGTTGCGAGCCTCCCCCCCGGCCTCGAGCCAGGCATGGCAGGTGCCGAGGGTCGGATGGCCGGCAAAGGGTGCCTCAAACTCCGGAGTGAAGATGCGCACCTGATAGTCAGCCTCGGGATCGCTCGGCGGGAGGACGAACGTCGTCTCAGAGAGGTTGGTCCAGCGGGCAAACCGCTGCATCTGCTCGGTCGGGAGGCCCTCGGCGTCGAGCACCCCCGCCACCGGATTGCCCGAGCAGGAGCCGCCCCCGAAGACGTCCACCTGGGAGAAGGAGCGAGGCATGCCGCGACTCTTGCAGAAACCAAAAACGGCCACCGCCCCTCAGTGAGGAACGGCAGCCGTTGTGGAGAAGAAATGCTCGTCCTAGCTGGGCGACCAGCAGTCTTCTTCTTCTCCGGTTTCAGGATCGAGCGGGCAGCGCGCCGTCACGGCCCAACTGCCGTAGCCGTACCCTTCGGCTTCGCCTTCTGGCGAAAATTCCCCGACCCATCCGCTCGTCCCGTCGGCAGTGGACGCTCCAACGAGGTTGGGCTGGGCATTCACATGAGCGAGTTCAAGCGCGTAGAAGCAGAGATTGCCAGGGGCGGCTTCTGGGTTGGCCGCGGTCCCGGGGCAGTCGGGCGTCGGGCTTCCTTTACCGATCCAATGCCAATCCGGCTTGGGAGCCACCCGGAGGAGAAAACTGACCTCAACATAGGCAGCATGGCCCTTGGTCGCAAATGCCCAGTCTCCCGTCTCCGTCTTCCCCGGTGGCAGCACCGTTTCCGTCGGCCCAGCTGGGCCTTCCGGACCTTCCTGGCCTTCCGGCCCCTGGGACCCCGTGTCGCCCTTAGGTCCCGCGTCCCCCTTGGCCCCCTGTGCGCCGGCCGGACCGGCGTCGCCTTTAGGACCCTGCGGGCCGGGCTTCGTGTACTTCTTAACGATCTTGATGATCGCCTTTTCCTGCTTCTTCGTGAAGACGCTCCTGGCCGCGACGGCCGTCCCGCCGAGCGCAACGACGAGCGCCACGATCGCGAGGACGAAGCCGGCGGTGCCAAGCTTGTCGTGTATTCGTCTGAGCATCTGTTCTGTCCCTCCCTGGTGGGGTTATCGGTTGTGCTTGTGCTTTTGAGGCTTGTGCTTGCCGCAGCCCTTGCTCGCGAGCTTGGGCCGCAAGGTGGCCCTGCGCCCGTTCTGCGCCTTCATCGCCACCGTCTCCCGGTGCGAGCCCCGGCAGATGTCGGTGGAGTTGGTCAGCAAGCCCTTCTTGCCGCCCCGCATCTGCAAGACGAACTTGGTGACCGGCGCGTCTGGCACCGATTCGAAGGTGGTGCGTATCCCTCCGTGCTTTGAGTCGATCCGCCCGACCAGGTCGATCTCGAGTTCTCCGCCCAGTTTCGCCACCAGGTCGGGCAGCGGGTGATCGGAGCTCCTGAGGTAGACCGGCCCGGAGAGCGGTTTGTCGAGCAGGGGCGTGATCGCCTTGGCCTTGCCGTAGACGGACTTCTTCGGGCAGGCATCGGCGGCGAACTGTTTGCGGGTGCAGATCGTGCCGATGTGTTCCTGGGCGAGGAACTCCGAATGCGGCAGGGCGACCGAGGCGAAGCCGATGTTGGCATCGCCC
>JBQCHW010000052.1:0-6963 GCA_051954315.1 Solirubrobacterales bacterium | reverse complement strand
GCCCCGGTGTAGGCGTCGTCCCCGACGCTGACCGGCGCGACGAACGTCGTGTCGACCGACGTGTGCACGCGCGCGCCGATCGTGGTGCGGTGCTTGTCGACCCCGTCGTAGTTGGCGGTCACGTTGGCGGCGCCGATGTTCGTGCCGGGGCCGACGTCGGCGTCGCCGATGTAGCTGAGGTGCGGGACCTTGGTGCCCTCGCCGACCTGGGAGTTCTTGATCTCGACGAAGGTGCCGGCCTTGGCCCCGTCGGCGAGGACGGCGCCCGGGCGCAGGTAGGCGAAGGGGCCGACCGAGCAGCCGGCGTGGACGTCGCACTCGACCAGGTAGGAGTGGAGGACCTGGGAGCCGGCGCCGACGGAGCTGTCGATCAGGGTGCTGAGCGGGCCGACGACGGCGCCCTCGCCGATCTTCGTCCGTCCCCGCAGGGACGTCCCGGGCTCGATCCGGGCGTCGGCTGCGATCTCGACGCCGGCGTCGATCCAGGTCGAGGCGGGGTCGACGACGGTGACACCGGCGAGCATGTGGGACTCGAGCAGGCGGCGCCGCCCCTCGGCCTCGACCGCGGCAAGGTCGACGCGGTTGTTGACCCCCATCGTCACCGCGAGGTCGTCGGCGCGGTGGGCGGCGACAACCTGGCCGGCTTCGCGCAGGGCAGGGAAGACGTCGGGTAGGTAGTACTCGCCCTGGGCGTTGTCGTTGGAGAGACCCTGCAGGGCGGCGGCGAGCGGGGCGGCGTCGAAGGCGTAGGTGCCGGCATTGATCTCGCGGATCTCCAGCTGCGAGGCGTCGGCATCGCCGGCGGTTTTGGCCTCGACGACGCGTTCGACCCAGCCGTCGTGGTCGCGGACGACGCGGCCGTAGGCGCCGGGATCGTCGAGCTCGATCGTCAGCATCGTCGCCGCTACCCGCGAGCCCTCGTGCGCCTGCAGCAGGTCGGCGATCGTCGCGTCGGAGATCAGCGGCACGTCGCCGGAGAGGACGAGGACGGTCTCGGCCTCTTCGGCCTCTTCAATGAGGGGCAGCGCCGCGCGGATCGCCCCGCCGGTCCCGTCGGCCTGCGGCTGCTCGACGGTCTCGACGCCCTCGGGGAGGCCGGCGGAGAGGTCGCGCCCGGGCGAGACGATCGCCGCCACCCGGCCGGCGCCGGCAGCGCGCGCGGCGACGATCGGCCAGGCCACCATCGGCCGGCCGCAGACGGGGTGCAGCATCTTCGGCGTCGAGGAACGCATCCGCGTCCCCTCGCCCGCCGCCATCACGAGGACTAGGGGAGAACTCACTAGCCCCATCGTATTGGCGAAGGGGAGCTTCTGCTGCCGCTACGCGCGCTTGGCCAGTTCTTTGCCGAGCAACGCGACGCTGGTGAGCGTCCAGCCGGCGAAGATCAGGTCGATCCCGACCAGGAGGCCGATCGCCCAGTCGGCGGAGCTGGGGAACTTGGCGAGGATGAGGATCCCGATGATCAGCCCGGCGGCGCCGCTGAGGCCGACGAGGCCGGCGTTGGGCTGGCCGCGGCCGATGAAGGCGATGGTCAGTCGCGTCAGGCCCATGAAGAGGAAGTAGATGCCGAGCACCAGGGTCAGGGTGAGGGTGCCGCTGTGGGGTTCGATGATCAGCCAGAGGCCGACAACCAGGGTCAGGAGCGCCCAGGCGACCCGCACCGCCACCGTCCCCACCGAGTGGGCCGAGAAGGCGGCCGCGAAGAGGATCCCGCTGACCAGGACCAGCAGCCAGCCGATGAAGATCGCCGTCCCCACCGAGGCCACCGCCGGGACCAGGATCGCGATCACGCCGAGGACGATCGCGCCGACGCCGACGACCATCAGGGCCTTCCAGCTGCGGCTCAGGCCCTCGCGCACCTCCGGGTCGAGCGACGCTCCTCCGATCTCCATGAAGAAGAAGCTAGACGCCCGCGCGGACGCTCCGCGCCGCTTGACCTCCTAGACCTTGCGGTAGCGCGAGTCGACGATCGAGTAGGCGCCGAACCCGATCAGGCCGGCGGCGACGAGGCCGAGCAGGGCGGGGCCGTAGGAGGCGTGAGCGAGTTCCCGCAGGGCGCCGTCGAGGCCGATCGCCTCCTTCGGGTTGTAGTCGACCGCAGCCTTGATCAATCCGTAGCCGATCAGGGCGAAGACGACGGCCCGGGCGACGTGCCCAAAGACGCCGAGCGCGGTGTAGGCCTTTTCCACCTTCTCGCTCATTTCGCCGGTTTTGGCGTCCTCGAGGAACTTCCGCGACAGGCCCTTGTAGGCCTGGTAGACGGCGACTCCGATCAGGATCACGCCGGCGCCGCCGACGAGCACGGTGCCGCCGGTCCAGCCGAGGACGCCCGCGGTCGTCTGCTTGGTCGATTCCGAACCGCCGCACGACGAGGTGAGGATTACGATCGCCGCGATGCAGAGGAGCCCGTAGGCGATGCCGCTGTCGAGGGACGAGATGCGCTCGAAGGTGCTGTCCCGCTGTTCGGCGCCGTGGCCGACGGCCGCCCGGATCAGCCGCCAGAGCGCGTATCCGCCCAGCCCGATCGCGAGCAGGATCAGCAGCAGCTTGCCGAACGACTGGTGGGCGATCGTCTGCAACGCGCCCTGCTGGTCGGTCGCCTTGCCGCCCTCACCGAGCGCCAGCTCCAGCGCCAGCACGCCGATGAGCCCGTAGACGACGCCGCGGGCGACGAGGCCGGCGCGGGCCAGCCAGCCGAGCGTCTTCGCGTGGGCGAGCTGCTCGCCCTGCCCCTTCGCCTTGTTGCCGAGACTGCCGGGCCCGAGTCCCACGTCCGCCTTCATCGCGCTCCCCTTCCGTTTGCGGACCCGCGCGGCACGCAGACCGTGATCGCCTCGGGTTCGATATCGACCTTGAATGACTTGACCTTCTTGCGGTCGCCGCCGTCGAGCTCGTAGCGGACCTTGCGGTCCAGCTTCACGCGCACCTTGCGCGCCTTGGTGACGCGGACGAACGGCGACTTCTCGGCGCTGCCGACAGCGGTGCGGGCGGCGGCGCGGACCAGCTGGACGGGGCCCTCGGAGGTGAGGACGCCGACGTCGAGCAGGCCGTCGTCGGGCTCGGCGTCGGCGAAGACTTCGATGCCGCCGAACAGCTCGCCGACGTTGCCGACCAGGATGCAGCTGGCGGGGCCTTCGTACCAGGGCGTGCCGTCGACCTTGATCTTCGCCTCGAAGGGTTCGGAGTCGAGCTTGGAGGCGCCGCCGACCACGTAGGCGGCGCGGCCGAGGCGTTCCTTGAGGTCGTCGGAGGCCTTGATCATCGCCGCGTCGAAGCCGGCCCCGGCCATCACCGCGAAGCGCTCGCCGTCGAAGCAGCCGACGTCGAGGCGGCGGCGGTCGCCGTCGAGGGCCACCTGCACCGCCTGGCCGATGTCGCGTTCGATCCCGAGGTGGGTGGCGAAGAGGTTCGAGGTCCCGGCCGGGACGATCGCCAGCGGCACCTCGGTGTCTTTGAGCGCGTTGACGCAGCGGCGGACCATGCCGTCGCCGCCCCAGGCGAGGATCAGCTCGGCGCCGTCCTCGAGCGCCTTTTCGACCGCGGCGGGCGCCCGCTTGCTCTTCGGCACCTCGGTCCAGATCGGGTCCTCGACGCCGGCCTCCTCGAGGGTGCGGCGCAGCTCCGGCAGGCCGCCGCCCACGGTCTTCCCCGCGTGGGCGATGACGGCGAGCTTCATGCGCGCGAGCGTCTTTCCGCGGCGGTGCCGGCGGCGCGGCAGGCAAAGAGGAGGACCAGGATCGCGCCGATGCCGACGAGGACGCCGCCGGCGACGTCGAGCGGGTGGTGCATCCCCTCGTACATCCGCGACATCGCGACGAAGCTGACGATCAGGATCGCGGCGGTCCAGGCGAGCGCCTTCTTCAGGCTGCTGGTGAAGCGGGTGGTGAGCAGGAGGACGAGGCCGGCGTAGACGGCGACCGAGGCGGCGGTGTGGCCGGAGGGGTAGCTGGCGTCTGGCTCCAGGCCTTCGAGGCGGTGGACCGAGGGGCGGTCGCGGGGAACGGCGATCGAGGTGACGCGGTAGGTGGCGGACTCGATCGCGAGCACGAAGACCGCGAAGGCGGCGATCAGCCACTTGCGCATGAAGGCGCAGACGATCGCGACGATGCCGACGAGGATCGGCAGGACCGGGGCGCCGCCGACCTGGGTGCCGACTTCGGCGATCGTCGTCAGGGTGCCGGTGCGGTGGGCGGCGAGGGTGTCGTTGAAGCTCTCGTCGGTGCCTTCGAGGCCGAGCCCGCCGTTGGGGACGAGGACGTGGACGACGAGGAGAGCGAGCAGGATCGAGGCGACCGCCAGGACCGCGAAGCCGGCCAGCGCCGCGAGGATGAAGACGAGGGCGGGATGGCGGCCGTCGAGGGCGGTGGCGAAGCGGTCCGGCAGGCTGCCCGGGCGCGCCTCGAAGATCGGCACGGAGTGGCGGTCCCCGGAGCGCCCGGTTTCGGGTGCGGCTGCTGCGCGTGAAGTCTCCCCAACGGTCACGGCAGCTTCTATCCCCGGGGGACTCCGAAACTATGCAACGGTTTCTCGAACCAATTTCTGCATTTATCGCCGTTTGCTGGGTAAATCGCTCTTCTGATGCCGTTTCTGGTTCTTCTTCTAATCGCCGTCGCCGCCGGCCTCGGAGCCGCCTTCCTGGCCCGCCGCTACCCCGAGGGCGGGGCCACGGCGCCGGTCGTCGAGGCCGCCCGGGAGGCGGGCGAGCACACCGGCCCGGCGGGACAGCGGGCGGTCCGGTCGGCGCGGCGCGACCCCGAGAAGGCGACGGGTCTGGCGCTGACCCTGGCCCTGCTGGTGATCCTCGTCGGCGGCGTCGTCCTCGCCCTGCTGGCGGTCGTGGTCCGCAGCAGCGACCTGCTCTCCGGCATCGACAGCAGCGTCGCCAATTGGGGCGACCATCACGCAAGCGCCTGGACCCACGACGCGCTAACGCTGGTCACCGACCTCGGCGAGACGGTGACGGTGGTCGTGGTCGCCATCGTCGTCGCGGTCGTCGACTTCAGGCGCACGCGCAACCGCTGGACCGCGCCGTTCCTGCTCGCGGTGATCCTCGGCGACAAGCTCCTCACCGAGGCGATCAAGCAGCTCGTCGATCGCGCCCGCCCCACCATCGAGGCCGTCGCCGCCACCCTCGGCCCCTCCTTCCCCAGCGGCCACACCTCGACCGCCGCCGCCTCCTGGGCCGCCTTCGCTCTGATCGCCGGCCGCTGGTGGGGCCGATCCTCCTGGCCCGCCCTCGCCGGCCTCGCAGTCGGCATCGCCGTCGGTGTCGCCTGCAGCCGCGTCCTCCTCGACGTCCACTGGCTCACCGACGTCCTTGCCGGCCTCGCCCTCGGCTGGGCCTGGTTCGCCGCCTGCACGATCGCCTTCGGCGGCCGCCTCCTCCGCTTCGGCGCTACCGCGGAGGCCGCCGGCCGGGCCGAACCTCAGCCCGAGGCCTCCCCCGGGCTCCGTTCCAGCTCCCGCTCGTAGAACTTCACCCACTTGCGGACCGCGTTGTCAGAGACGCCGTACTTGCGACCGACCCAGCAGTACCCGTGCGCCTCGATCTCGGCGAGGAGCTGCTCGTAGGGCGGGCGATTGGTGCGCCTCATAGACGGTTGAGGCTTACCCCGAACCTTTGACCGATCCCACCGCGTCCCACATTCCCGGGAGCAGTAGCGCTGCTGCGGCGAATTCGGGACAAAACTACGATCGCATCTGCGGCACCGCCGCTGGTCTCTGTCGATCCGATTCTTCCGGCCGCAATGCGTCGAGAAGGTCGCAGCACAATTAGGACACACGATCCTCAGGTTCTCCAGCCGGTTGTCATCGCGCACTCCGTTGATGTGGTCGAGAATCAGTGCCATCGGCTGACCTCGCCAGTTTTCGTCCTGCCCACACAACTCGCAGCGTCGCTCCTTTAGCCCCTCCTGGTAGAGCCGTCGCTTCACGTTCTGGCGTGAAGCGTCCGATCCCTCAACAAGCAGCTCCTCGATTGGTCGCCTCTGGAATTGCGGGTGCTCTTCGCGCGCACGAGCGGGGTCGAAGTGATCAGTCGAGATCCCCCAGATCTCTGCATATTTCTTCAGCACCCTCCACCCTCCACCGGTGGAGCAGAGACCGAGCTTGCGAAGGCCTTCTGCCCAAGAAAAGGAACTTCCGATCGCTTCTCGGGCTTGCTCCTCCGTGTAGCTGAGTGGCCGTCCCGCCATAAAAGAAGCATGGCAGATGCTGCAGACGAAAAGTTGCGACTGGGGAGCCCGGACTCGAACCGGAAATTCGACATTCAAAGTGTCGCGTGTTTGCCACTTACACCACTCCCCAATATGCGCTCTACAGCTTAAAGCGCGGCCCTTACTCCTCCGTAGCTCGAACCACTTTCCCGCCTTTCGCGCCCGGCTCCATCGCCGGTCCCCGCGGTGAGGCGATGCCCAGCACGCGCATCGCTTTCAGACCCAGACCGAGCTTCTCTCGGCCTTCGGTGCTGGAGACGTCGTGGCCGCAGAGCTCGCGGACGCGCTCGAGGCGGTAGCGGATGGTGTGGCGGTGGGTGAAGAGCTGTTTGGCGGTGGCGGCGACGTTGCCGTCGTTGTCGAGGTAGGCCTCGACGGTCAGCACCAGCTCGGTCTCGTACTGCTCGTCGTATTCGGCCAGGGGCTGGATCGTCTCGGCGTAGAAGCGTTCGAGCTCGGCGGGGTCCTCGCTCATCGCCGGCAGCAGCAGGCGGTAGGCGCCGGTGTCCTCGAAGGCGAGGAGCGAGCGGCCCTCGGCCTCGCCGACGTTGACCGCCAGGTGCGCCTCGCTGCCGGCGCGGTAGAGGTCGACGGGGTCGGCGCAGCGGCGGCTGCGGCCGGTGGTCAGGTGGAAGCCGGAGAGGCTGTCGTCGAGCTCGCGCGAGAGCCCGGCGGCCGCCCGCGCGAGCCGCTCGTCGTCAACGGCGGGGACGATCGCCGCGATCTCGGCCGCGGCCTCGCCGCCGTC
>JBQCHW010000051.1:0-3284 GCA_051954315.1 Solirubrobacterales bacterium | reverse complement strand
CGCCGAGGAGGGCAAGCTCGATCCCGTCATCGGTCGCGAAACCGAGATCGAGCGGATCATGCAGATCCTCTCCCGCCGGACCAAGAACAACCCGGTGCTGCTGGGCGAGCCGGGCGTCGGCAAGACCGCCGTCGTCGAGGGTCTCGCCGCCCGCATCAACAAGGGCGAAGTCCCCGAGCTGCTGAAGAACAAGCAGATCTACACGCTCGACCTGGCCGCCCTGGTCGCCGGCTCCAAGTACCGCGGCGAGTTCGAGGAGCGCCTCAAGAAGGTGATGAAAGAGATCACCCAGCGCGGCGACATCATCCTTTTCATCGACGAGCTCCACAACCTGGTCGGCGCCGGCGCCGCCGAGGGCGCGATCGACGCGGCCTCGATCCTGAAGCCGGCCCTGGCCCGCGGCGAGCTGCAGACGATCGGCGCCACCACCCTCGACGAGTACCGCAAGTACCTCGAGCGCGATTCGGCGCTGGAGCGCCGCTTCGCCCAGATCAAGGTCGACCAGCCCTCGCCCGAGGACACGGTGAAGATCCTCGAAGGCCTGCGCGAGCGCTACGAACAGCACCACCGGGTGACGATCCGCGACGACGCCCTCGAGGCCGCCGCCGAGCTCGCCGACCGCTACATCTCCGACCGCTTCCTGCCGGACAAGGCGATTGACTTGATCGACGAGGCCGGCTCGCGGATGCGGATCAAGTCGATGAGCACTCCGCCCGTGTACCGCGATCTCGAGGAGGAAATCGAGACGACGCGGCGCGAAAAGGAGGCCGCGATCGAGGCCCAGGAGTTCGAAAAGGCCGCCAACCTGCGCGACACCGAGCGCCAGCTGACGACCCGCAAGCGCCAGCTCGAAGACGAGTGGGCCGAGGGTGAGAACGGCGAACGGCCCGAGGTCGGTGAGGAGGAGATCGCCGACATCGTCTCGATGTGGACCGGCATCCCCGTCTTCAAACTGACCGAGGCCGAGACCAAGAAGCTGATCCGGATGGAGGAGGAGCTGCACAAGCGGGTGATCGGCCAGGAGGTCGCGATCACCGCCGTCTCGAAAGCGATCCGCCGCTCGCGCGCCGGGATCAAGGACCCGAAGCGGCCAGCCGGCTCGTTCATCTTCCTCGGCCCCTCCGGGGTCGGCAAGACCGAGCTCGCCCGCACCCTCGCCGAGTTCCTCTTCGGCGACGAGGAGGCGATGGTCCGGATCGACATGTCCGAGTACATGGAGAAGCACGCGGTCAGCCGCCTGGTCGGCTCGCCCCCGGGCTACATCGGCTACGACGAGGGCGGCCAGCTGACCGAGGCCGTGCGGCGCAAGCCGTACAGCGTGCTCCTGCTCGACGAGATCGAGAAGGCGCACCCGGACGTCTTCAACATCCTCCTGCAGATCCTCGAGGACGGGCGCCTCACCGACGCCCAGGGTCGCACCGTGGACTTCCGCAACGCGATCGTGATCATGACCTCGAACATCGGCGCCTCGGAGATCTCGAAGAACACCTCGATCGGGTTCACCGTCTCCGACGAGACCGGCATGTCCTACGACGACATGAAGAACCGGATCATGAGCGACCTGAAAAAAGTCTTCCGGCCCGAGTTCCTCAACCGGATCGACGAGGTGATCGTCTTCCACAAGCTCGCGAAGGACGAGGTCAAGGAGATCATCGACCTGATGATCAACCGCGTCCGCGTCCAGGTCGCCGAGCACGAACTGCAGCTGGAGCTGACCGACGAGGCCAAGGACCTGCTGGTCGACAAAGGCTGGGACCCGTCGATGGGCGCCCGCCCGCTGCGCCGGGCGATCCAGCGCTACATCGAGGACCCGCTGGCCGACGAAGTCCTGCGCCAGGGCGAGATGACCCCGGGCTCGACGGTGATGGTCAGCCGCAACGAGGCCGGCGACGAGGAAGACAAACCGCTCGACCTCGAGATCATCGCCCCGAAGAAGCCGAAGCGCAAAGCCGAGCCGGAGCGCGAGAAGGTCGGCGTCGGGGCGAAGAAGGACGACGGCGAGGGCGAGCCCGAGGGCGACGAGCCCGACGGCGCCGGCGACGTCAGCCAGAACTAGCCGCGAAGTCGTGAGAGAGCCTGGTCGTACCGCGATCGGCACCTGGAGCGGAGGGCGTTTCCTCCGCTTCGGGGAGGCGATCGACGAGGAGCGGCTGCAGGCGCTGCTGCGCCCCGGTGGCGGCATCGACACGCTGCTGACCGCCGACGCCTACGGGCAGGGCGAGGCTGACGAGGTGCTGGGGCGGGCGCTGGCGGGCGTGCCGCGCGACGAGTACTGCCTGATCGGCGCCGTCGGCCACGACTTCTACGACGGCGAGCGCGAAGGCCCGAAAGGGTTCCCGCGCTTCACCGACCCGCGCCTGCGCGGACCCGACCAGTACGGGAGCTACCTGCGGATGGCGACCGAGAAGAGCCTCGAACGGACCGGCGCCGACTCCTTCGACCTGCTGCTGCTCCACAACCCGGACCGGGTCGGCTACTCGAGCGAGGTCGTCTGGGACGCGATGGCGGCGCTGCGCGAGGAGGGGCTGGCGGCGCGGATCGGCGTCGCCCCGGGACCTGCCAACGGCTTCACCCTCGACATCATCAGCTGCCTCGAGCGGTTCGGCGACCGGATCGACTGGGCGATGATCATCCTCAACCCGTTCGAGCCCTGGCCGGGCGAGCTCTGCCTCGACGCCGCGGCAAAGCAGGACGTCAAGGTCCTGACCCGGGTCGTCGACTTCGGCGGCCTCTTCTGGGGCGACGTGGAGCCGGGGATGGAGATGGCCGAGCACGACCACCGCAAGTTCCGCCCCGGCAACTGGATCGAGGAAGGCCTGGCGAAACTCGACCGCCTGCGCCCGATCGCCGAGCGCCACGACCTCACCCCGATGCACCTCGCCTGCCAGTGGAACCTCGCCCACCCCGCGGTCGAGTCGGTGGCGCCGACCCTGATCCAGGAGATCGGTCCCCAGGCGCGCGCGATCGAGGACAAGCGAGCCGAGCTAGCCGCCCTCCCCGCCGAGGTCCGCCTCAGCGACGACGAGGTAGCCGAGATCCGCACCATCGGCGACAACGCCAACTGCATGCCCCTCAAGGGCGCCAGCGCGGAACACGAAGGCGAAGAGCGCCCCGACCGCTGGCCCCTCACCGACGACCTCGCAGCAGTAGGCACCCGCTGGGGCATCGACCCCCAGCGCGACTTGGCCGCGACTCACTAGCTCTGGACCAAGCGCTCCTGTAGAGGGGTCCGGTCATCCTCCGCGTGAATTTGTCGCGGCCCTATGTCGGGCCGGCTCCGGAAC
>JBQCHW010000050.1:0-2928 GCA_051954315.1 Solirubrobacterales bacterium | reverse complement strand
CTGCTCTCCGGCAACGGCGCCGACAACGTCTTCCGGATCGCCTTGAGCCCGGACGGCCGCGAATACCTGATCACCTCGGGGGCGATGCTCGAAGCCGGCGGCGACCTCTGCGGCCACCCGGAAGAACGGATGACCGAGCTTGCCTGCAACGCCCCGGCGATCGCCGGCTTCGAAGTCAACGTCGCCGGCGGCGACGACACCGTCGTCCTCAGCTCCGACATCCCGGTGCCGGTGACGCTGCGGGGCGGGCCCGGGCGCGACCGCCTCACCGGCGGCAGCGTTGCCGACAAGCTGATCGGTGGCCCCGGCGCCGACGTGCTCACCGGGCGGCGCGGCGACGACCTGCTGGTCGGGGGACCCGGCGACGATCGCCTGATCGGCGGTCAGGGCAACGACCAGCTCCGCGGCGGTCCCGGCACCGATCTCCTCGTGGGCGGCCCCGGCAACAACTCCCTACTTCAGTAAGGGTCAGCTCAGGCCGCTTCGCGCGCCGGCTCACTGCCGCCGACGATCCGCCCGCCGACGAAGGCGATCGCGATCAGCAGCCCGATCACGGCCAGCGCCGCGTCGAGCCGCATCGCCGCCTGGATCCCGTCGACGAAGGGCGGGATCGCCGAGGAGAAGACGGTCGTCGTCAGGCCGAGCCCGATCGAGCCGCCGGCGATCTGGAACATGTAGACGATGCCGCCGGCGAGGCTGGCCTGCGATTCGTCGACCGAGGTGACCCCGGCGGTCGTCGCGGTGGGGACGAAGCTGCCGGCGCCGACGCCGAGGACGATCATCCCCGGGACCAGGGCGCCGTAGCCGGAGCCTTCGTCGAGCAGCGAGAAGAGGATCGGCCCGAAGGTGATCAGGGCGGCGCCGATCACCGCCAGCTTCTTGGCGCCGAGCCGGTCGTAGAGCGGCCCGGCGGCGAACGAGGAGAGGGCGAAGACGGCGAGGAAGGGCAGCATCCCGACGCCGGCTTCGAGGGCTGAGTAGCCGAGCTGTTTCTGCATGAACTGCGGCAGGTAGAGCAGGGCGGCGAAGAAGGTCGCGGCCATGAAGAGGACGGCGACGCAGGCGGCGGTGAAGTTCTCGTTGCGGATCACCTGCCGCGGGATCAGCGCGTGCTCGCCTGCCCGCCGCTCGATCGGGACGAAGGCGGCGAGCCCCACCGCCGCGATCGCGAACATGGCGATCACCCGCGGGTCACCCCAGCCCCAGTCGTCGACCTGGTCGAGGGCGACGAGCAGCGAGACCAGTCCGACCGTGAGCGCGGTTATCCCCGGGTAGTCGATGCGGCGGTCTTTGCTCTCCGGCTCCTTCACGTGCACCAGCAGGTAGGTGACCCCGACCGCGAAGACTGCGATCGGGACGTTGAGGAAGAAGATCCAGCGCCAGCTCAGCTCCTGGGTGAGGACGCCGCCCAGCAGCGGCCCGACCGCGTTGCCGATCCCGGCGGCCCCGATGATGATCCCGCCGGCCAGGCCGGCCTTCTCTTCCGGGAGGATCTCGTAGGTCATCCCGAGGATCGCCGGCCACATCAGGGCGCCCCCGATCCCCATCAGCACCCGCGCCCCGATCAGCAGGCTCTCATTCGGCGCGGCACCGCCCAGCGCCGACATCGTCGCGAAGATCGCGCTGCCGAGGAAGAAGGCGTTGCGGCGGCCGAACATGTCGGCGAGGCGGCCGCCGGTCACGATCATCACCCCGAAGGTCAGGGCGTAGGCGTTGATCACCCACTGGATCGTGTTGATGTTGGTGTGGAAGTCGCTCTCCATCGTCGGCAGGGCGACGTTGACGGCGGTGAAGTCGTTGGCGATAACGACCACCGCGGCGCCCATCGCGAATAGCGCCAGCCAGTTCGTCCGCTGCGAATCGGTGCCTGCCGGGGTTGCGATTCGCGCAGCCTACGCTAAGGTTCGGAGCCGAATGAGCCGTCGCTTCGACAGCCTCGCGCTACTCCTTCTCCTCCCCCCTCGGGGGGAATAGCGCTGGGCGGCGCGATAGCCGCGAGAGACAAAGGCCATTCGAATCACAGAGAGAAGGAGGGGTCCCATGGGCCCGCAGAACGAGACTAACCCCGCCGCGAACCGCGTCCACATCTTCGACACCACCCTGCGAGACGGCGAGCAGTCGCCCGGGATCTCGCTGAACACGGCCGAGAAGGTCGAGATCGCCCAGCAGCTCGCCCGCCTGGGGGTCGACGTGATCGAGGCCGGCTTCCCGATTACCTCGCCCGGCGACTTCGAGGCGGTCCAGGAGATTTCCCGCAGGGTCGAGGGGCCGGTGGTCTGCGGCCTCGCCCGCACCCACAAGGCCGACATCGACGCGGCCTGGGGGGCGGTGAAGGAGGCGGCGCGCCCGCGCATCCACACCTTCATCTCGACCTCCGACATCCACATCGAGCACCAGCTGCAGACCGACCGCGAGGACGTCAAGGGCCAGGCCCGGGCGGCGGTGGCGCTGGCCAAGTCCTACTGCGAGGACGTCGAGTTCTCGCCGATGGACGCGACCCGCGCCGAGATCGAGTTCACCGCCGAAGTCTGCGCGATCGCGGTCGAGGAGGGCGCGACCACCGTCAACATCCCCGACACCGTCGGCTACACGACGCCCGAGGAGTACGCCGACTACTTCCGGCGCCTGTACGAGCTGGTGCCGGCGCTGCACGGGGTGGAGGCCTCGGTCCACTGCCACGACGACCTGGGCCTGGCCGTCGCCAACTCCTATGCCGGAGTGCTGGCGGGGGCGCGGCAAGTCGAGTGCGCGGTCAACGGGATCGGCGAGCGGGCCGGCAACTGCTCGCTGGAGGAGTTCGCGATGCTGGTCGGCGTCCGCGAAGACGTCCACGGCCTGCACACCGGGATCAACACCCGCGAGATCGTTCGCACCAGCCGCATGGTCAGCCGCCTGACGGGCTACTCGGTGCAGCCGAACAAGGCCGTG
>JBQCHW010000049.1:0-8971 GCA_051954315.1 Solirubrobacterales bacterium | reverse complement strand
CGAGACGGCCACCCTCGGCGCCGCCTTCAACGAGATGGCCATGGAGCTGGAGATCGAGGAAGGCCGACGCGACGAACTCGACCGCCTCAAAGACGACTTCGTCCTCACCGCCTCGCACGAGCTGCGCAGCCCGCTGACCTCGGTCCAGGGATTCGCCGAGCTGCTGATGCTCGACAAGGACTCGCTGACGCCGCGGCAGCGGGAGACGGTGGAAATCATCCTCGACAACTGTCGCCACCTGGTGCGGCTGCTGAACGACCTGCTCGACCTCGCCCGCTCGGATGCCGGCCGGCTCTCGATCCGCCCGCAGCCGACCGAGGTCGCGCCGCTCGTCGAAGACGTGGTGCGTACGATGCGCGCCCAGACGGAGGCTTCCAGTCAGACGCTGTCCGAACAGGTCGAGGCTGGCTTGCCCCCGATCGAAGTCGAGCCCGACCGGATCCGGCAAATTTTGGTGAACCTGCTTACCAATGCGCATGAGTACACGCCCGAAGGTGCGTCCATCGGGGTCACGGCGCGCGCGGTCGGCGCCGAGGTGGAGATCAGCGTGAGCGACAACGGCCCCGGCATCCCCCAAGACCAGCTCGAGCGGATCTTCGAGCGCTTCACCCGCGGCGACGCCGGGCTGACCCAGCGGGTCGGCGGCACCGGCCTTGGGCTGGCGATCTCGAAATCGCTGGTCGAGCTGCACGGCGGCAGCATCAGCGCCGAGAGCACCGTCGGGCAGGGCTCGACCTTCCACCTGCGCCTGCCGGTCGCCACCGGCGCCACCGCCGACGGCGGCCAGGAACCGACGGCGCAGGCAGAGGCGAGCTGATGGCCTCGATCCTGGTCGCCGACGACTCCGAGACGATCCTGCTGCTGATGCGGACGCGGCTGGAGATGGCCGGCTACGACGTCCTCACCGCCGCCGACGGCCAGGAGGTGCTCGACGCCGTCGCCGGCAACGGCATGCCCGACCTGCTCCTGCTCGACGCGATGATGCCGCGCAAATCCGGCATCGACGCCCTGCGCGAGCTGCGCGGCGACGGCCATGACGTCCCCGTCCTGATCGTCAGCGCCCACCAGAATCCCGGCGACGCCGATGCCCCCACCGACCTCGCAATCGACGGCTACATCACCAAGCCGATCGACTTCGACCGCCTGCTGGAGACGATCGCCGCGCTGACCGCCTAGCCCTAGCGGCGGGCGACGCGGAACCTGAAAGCCACCGGCGTGCGGTCGCGGTTGCCGGCGGCGTCGATCGCAAAGACACGGAAGCTGTGGCGGCCGAGCTTGACCCGGTAGGCGCGGGGCGACTTGCAGGGGCGGTACGGCTTACGGTCGAGCTTGCAGCTGAAGGTGGAGCCGGCCTCGCTCGAGAAGAAGCGGAAGGCGACGCGGCGCCACTTCTTGTTGGTGAGGACGAGCGCCCGCGGGCGCGTGCCGAGCCGCGTCTGCGGCGGGGTGCGGTCACGCGGAGGTTTTGCAACCGGCGGGGGTGATGCCGGCAGCGGCGGTGGGGGCAGCAGCGTCCGCGTCCGGAAGTTATTGGGATCGGCTTCGAAGACGCTCTCGCATTCGACCGGCGCCGGGTCGCCGTACTCGGGGTGATCGATCGTTGCCTCATCGTTGTCCGGGCCGCAGTTGATGACGAGGTCGGCGTCGCCGGAGTTGGCGAGAACCGAGTCTTCGCCGGGGCCGGCGAAGTAGGCGTCGGGACCGGGGCGGCCGAGCAGCTGGTTCGGCCCGCCGTCGCCGTAGAGGACGTCGCCGGAGGTTTTCGAAGAGGAGCCCTCGAGGTCCTCGATTTCGGTCAGCGAGTCGAGCGGTTCGCCGCCGCAGTCCGGCGTTTCGCCGGAGCTGGGGCGCCCGGCGATGCCGCTGCCGAGGTTCGCCTCAACGCCTTCGTCGGACTGTGCCCAGGAGGCGTTGTCGCGGTCGGCGCCGCCGGCGATCCGCTCGCCGTCGCAGATCGAGTCCGAGAGGAAGAGGTCGTTGCCGTTGCCGCCGAGCAGTTCGTCGGCGCCGCCGTTGTGGGTGAGGGCGTCGTCGCGGCCGAGAGCGCTGAGCACGTCCCCTCCATCGCCGGGCCCGTCGACGAGGATGTCCTCGCTTTCCTCGCCGCCAGTGATCGTGTCGCTGCCCTCGCCGCCGATCGCGACCACCGAAACGGTGGCCGGGAAGTTCGAGGCGGCGATCGTGTCGTCGCCGCCCATGCCGGCGAGCAGGATCGAGTCGAGCGGCTCGCTGAGCGGGCAGGTCGCGTCGGTTGCGCTGACGGTGCAGCCTTCATGCGATTCGCTGTCGAAGGTCCCGACGGCGAGGTGGAAGCTGACGCTCCCCGGGCTGTAGCTGGCGGAGACGTTGTCGCTGCCGCTGCTGCCGACGAGATAGAGCTGGGCGTACCCAGTGACCCCCGGCGGGGTCATGAAGCCAACGCTGACTTTGCTCGTGTTGCGGGTGGCAAGGCCGCCGGCGTCGACGTTGTCGCCGTCGGCGCCCCCTTCCAGGGTGTCGGCGCCGCCTTCTCCCTGGAGGATGTCGGCGCCGCCGCCGCCGTAGAGCGCCTGCGCGGCGCTCGTCCCGATCAGGAGATCGGAGAACGGGGTCCCGATCACGGTCTCGAAGCTCCCGGCTTCGACTTCGTCGACGCCGCCGCCGAGCGGGGCGAGGCCGTTGTTGGCGTTGCGTTCGCCGGCCCTCATGTCGAGGCGCAGGCCGCGCTCACCTCCCGGAGCGGGGAAGCCGGAGGCGTTCACCGTCCCTTCGAAGCCGGGGGTGACGCCGGTTGAGTAGCTAAGGGTGTCGGTGCCGCCGCCGGTGTCGAAGATGCGGTCGATCGTCGCGTCGCCGCGGACGTAGTCGTCGCCTTCCTGGCCGTCGATCGAGTCGCCGCCGAAGCCGCCGGCGAGCCGGTCGTTTCCAGGGCCGCCTTCGAGCAGGTCGTCACCGATGCCACCGAACAGCTGGTCGTTGCCGGGGCCGCCGCGGAGGGTGTCGTTGCCGCGCTCGCCGAAGACGACGTCGTTGCCTTCACCACCTTCGAAGGTCTGGCTGCCGACGCCGAGCCGGCAGCCGTCCGGACAGGAGGTGGCGGAAGTGATCGGCCCCGGAACGATGACGTCGTCCCCGCCCCCGCCCTTTACGTCTTCGACCCCTTCCGGAACCACGATCACGTCCGCGCAAGGCGTCCCGTAGGTGGTCTCGCCGACCGTCGTCGGCCCTTCGGCGCAGGTAGGCGTGGTGTCGGCGCCGGCCACGGCAGGCAACGCGAGCAGCACAAGCGCACACGCGAGAAGAAGTGCTGGGACAGACCTCACTTCACCCACATACCCAAACCACCGCCGGAGATTCGGTGGCGCATCCGATTTAGAGCACACCCTGGTGTGCCAAAAACCGGAAGCGCTCAGCTCTTGGCGATCTCGAGGCGGATTTCTTTGCCTTTGAGCTTGGTGCCGTCGAGGAACTCGACGGTGCGCTCGGCCTCATCCGGATCGACCTCCACGAAGGAGAAGCGATGGAGGACGCGGACGTCGTGGACGGCCTCGTCGGGCAGGACGGCGCCCTCGCGCAGCGCCCAGCGCAGGTCCTCCTCGTCGATGCCGCTGCGCTCGCCGCGGTTGACGAAGAGCTTGACCGTCTTCCCCTTCGACTCCGCGGCGTCGTCGCCACCATCGCCGTTGCTGCCGGTCGCGGGGGTCTCCTCGCGCTCGCGCGGGCGGCGCTCTTTGCGCTCGCCCCGCTCACGCTCCCGCCGCCGCGGCCGCGGCGCGTGCTCGAGCCGCTCCTCCGGGGTCTCCCACTCGCCGATCGAGGTCTTGACGTCGCGCTCGATGCGGGTGATCTCGTCGCGCTGGTCGGGGGTGACGAAGGTGATCGCGCGCCCGGTGCGCCCGACCCGGCCAGTCCGCCCGATTCGGTGCACGTACGTCTCCGAGGAGTTCGGCACGTCGTAGTTGATGACGTGGGTGACGTGCTCGACGTCGAGCCCGCGGGCGGCGATGTCGGTTGCCACCAGCAGCCGCACGCGGTGGTCCTTGAAGGAGATCATCACGCCGTCGCGGACGCCCTGGCTGAGGTCGCCGTGGAGCGCCTTCACGTCGAGCCCCTTGTCCTTCAGCGTCTTCTCCAGCTTCGAGGCGCCGATTTTGGTCCGGGTGAAGATGATCGCCTGCTCGGGTTCTTCGGTCTTCAGCAGGTCCACCAAGCGAGCGGCCTTCTCCTTGGCGGGGACCTCGACGAAAGCTTGGGAGATCTTGTCGACCGTCAGCTGTTTCGGGGTGATTTTGATCGTCACCGGGTCGTACATGTAGCCCTCGGCGAGCTTCTGGATAGGCGGCGGCATCGTCGCCGAGAACAGCGCCGTCTGGCGCCCGCTCGGGCACATGCGGAGGATCCTCTCGACGTCCTCGATGAAGCCGAGGTCGAGCATCTCGTCGGCCTCGTCGAGGACTACGTAGCGGGCGGCGGTGAGGACGAGGGAGCGGCGCGCCATCAGGTCCTTCATCCGCCCGACGGTGGCGACGACGACGTGGGCGCCGGAGCGCAGCTGCGACTGCTGCGAGCGGATCGGGGCGCCGCCGAAGACGGCGACGATCTCGATGTCGAGGTGCTCGGCGAAGGTGCGCAGCGCCTGGGTCACCTGGATGCAGAGCTCGCGGGTCGGGGTGAGGACGATCGCCTGCACCTCGTCGTTCTCCGGGTCGAGGTACTGCAGCAGCGGCAGGCCAAAGGCGGCGGTCTTGCCAGTCCCGGTCTGCGCCTGGCCGATCACGTCGTGGCCGCCGAGCAGCTCCGGGATCGCCTGCTCCTGGATCGGCGTCGGCTCCTCGAAGCCGAGCTCGTCCAGCGCCTGCTGGATGTCAGGCGAGAGGCCTAGGTCCTTGAATGCGGTCACTGAATTGGGGCAGTCACTTAGCTGGGGTGGTCACTTAGATGGATCGAGGAGGAGCTTGCCGGTCGTGCGGCGGGCGATCAGGTCTTCGTGCGCCCGCGCCGCTTCGGAGAGCGGATAGACCTCCCCGATCGTAACCGTCAGCTCGTTTGCGGCGATCGCCGCGAAAAGGTCTTGGATCATCGGGCCCAGCAGGTCCGGGCGGGAGAGCAGGTGGGCGAGCCAGAACCCGATCACCGACTTCGAGCCGCGCAGCAGCGCCGCGGTCGAGATCTCGCGCTGCTCGCGGGAGGCGATCCCGAAGACGACCATCCGCCCCAGCGGGGCGAGAACGCCCATCTCCTCCTCGAAGGCCTTGCCGCCGCTCATGTGGAGAACCGCGTCGACCCGGTCGCCACCGTTGGCCTCGCGGATCGCCTCGCCGAGGTTCTCGGTGCGGGAGTCGACGGTCGCGTCGGCGCCGAGCCCCGCCACCAGCTCGCGCTTCTCCTCGCTCGAGGCAAGGCCGATCACCTTCGCGCCTGCCCGCTTTGCCAGCTGCACGGCGAGGGTGCCGGTGCCGCCGGCGGCGGCCTCGACGACGATCGTCTCCCCCGGCTCGATCCGGGCGCAGCGGTGAACCAGCGCCAGCGCGGTCAGCCCTTGCAGGAGGCCGCCAGCCGCCTGGTCGTAGTCGACCTCGGGCGGCAGCTCGATCATCTGCGCCTGCGGGACCGCGACCTTCTCCGCGTAGCCGCCGCTGCCGAGCAGAACGGCGACGCGGCGGCCGTCGTTGGTCTGCCCGCTGATCTCGGCGCCCGGGATCAACGGCAGGGTCTGCTCGGCCAGGTAGTCGTTGCGAGAGGCGTGGGTGTCGGCGAAGTTGACGCCGATCCGTTTGATGTTGACAACGATCTCGCTCAGCTTCGGCGACGGGTCGGCGACGTCATCGAACTTGAGGACCTCGGGGCCGCCGAACTCCTCGATCTGGATCGCTTTCATCGGCGCGCAGTCTCGCAGGGCGGCGCTCCCGGGCGCGGTCTGGTCATTTACCCTGCGTGCGGGATGGCGCTCACGGTCGTCGGATCAATCGCGTTCGACGCGGTCAAGACCCCGTTCGGGGAGCGCGAGCGCATGCTCGGCGGCGCCGCCGTCCACTTCTCCCTCGCGGCCAGCTTCTTCACCGAGGTGCGGCCGGTCGGGCCGGTCGGCGACGACTTCGGCGCCGAGCAGTTCGAGGTCCTGGAGGGGCGCGGGATCGTCTGCGAGGACATCGAGCGGGTCGCCGGCGGCCAGAGCTTCTTCTGGCGCGGGCGCTACGAGTACGACCTCAACGTCGCCCACACCGAGGACACCCAGCTCGGCGTCTTCGGCGAGTTCGAGCCGAAGCTCTCGCAGGCCGCCCAGGAGGCCGACACCCTCTTCCTCGCCAACATCCAGCCCGACCTGCAGCGCCAGGTCCGCGCCCAGTGCACGGCGGCGCGGCTCAGCGGCCTCGACTCGATGAACCTCTGGATCGAAACCGCCAAGGACTCGCTGACCGCGGCGATCCGCGAGGTCGACTGCCTCGTCGTCAACGACGCCGAGATCCGCATGCTGACCGGCGAGTCGAACCTCGCCCGGGCCGCTCGCGCGGTGATGGCGATGGGGCCGCGGGCGGTGATCGCCAAGCAGGGCGAGTACGGCGCCGCGCTCTTCACCGAGGACGGCTTCTTCGCCCTGCCCGGGTTCCCGCTCGAGGACGTGCGCGACCCGACCGGCGCCGGCGACAGCTTCGCCGGCGGCTTCTTCGGCTACCTCGACGGCGTCGAGGGCGAGCTGACCGACGCCGAGCTGCGGCGGGCGATGGGCTACGGCACCGTCCTCGCCTCCTTCAACGTCGAGGAGTTCGGGACCGAGCGGGTCTCGCGGCTGACCCGCGAGGAGATCGACGAGCGCTTCGAGCACCTGCGCGGGATGACGCAGTTCGAGAGCCCGGGCGTTCGCACCCCGTAAACTCCCTTCCTCCGACCGACCCAGTCACACGAGGAGGGGCGATGGCCGCCGAGCAGCAGACGCAGGACCCGACCGCCGACAACGCCAACGCCTCCGATGGCTCGGGCAGCAGCGGCAAGGACTCGCTGACGGTCACCGACAATCGAACCGGCAAGACCTACGAGCTGCCGATCTCTGACGGCACCGTGCGGGCGATGGACCTGCGCCAGATCAAAGTCGACGAGGACGAATTCGGGATGCTGGCCTACGACCCGGCGTTCACCAACACCGCCTCCTGCCGCTCCGCCGTCACCTACATCGACGGTGCCGCCGGGATCCTCGAACACCGCGGCTACTCGATCGAGCAGCTCTGCGAGAAATCGACCTTCCTCGAGGTCGCCTACCTGCTGATCTTCGGCGAGCTGCCGACCGAGGCCCAGCTCGAGCGCTGGGTCTTCGACATCACCCACCACACCTTCGTCCACGAGGACCTCAAGCACTTCTTCGAGGGCTTCCGCTACGACGCCCACCCGATGGGGATGCTGCTCTCCGGCGTCGGCGCGCTCTCGACCTTCTACCCGGACGCGAAGCAGATCGGCGACCCGGAAGAGCGCTACATGGCCGCGGTGCGGCTGATTGCCAAGGTGCCGACCCTGGCCGCCTTCTCCTACCGCCACAACATGGGGCTGCCCTACGTCTATCCCGACAACGAGCTCTCCTACGCGCAGAACTTCCTCTCGATGATGTTCAAGAAGACCGAGGACCGGCACATCCCCAAGGAGGCGCTGACGAAAGTCCTCGACGTCCTCTTCATCCTCCACGCCGACCACGAACAGAACTGCTCGACCAACGCGGTGCGCGGCGTCGGCTCCTCGGACGTCGATCCCTACTCGGCGGTCGCGGCGGGGGTGGCGGCGCTCTACGGGCCGCTCCACGGCGGCGCCAACGAGGCGGTGCTGCGGATGCTGCGGCGGATCGAGTCGCCGGACAACATCCCCGAGTTCCTCGAGCGGGTGAAGCAGCGCGAGGAGAAACTGATGGGCTTCGGCCACCGGGTCTACAAGAACTACGACCCGCGGGCGCGGATCATCCAGCAGTACATCGAGCCGGTCTTCGAAGCGACCGAGTACAGCCCGCTGGTCGAGATCGCGCGCGAGCTGGAGAAACGGGCGCTCGACGACGAGTACTTCACCGAGCGCAAGCTCTATCCGAACGTCGACTTCTACTCGGGGATCATCTACGAGGCGATGGGGATCCCGACCGAGATGTTCACGGTCATCTTCGCGATCCCCCGCACCGCCGGCTGGGTCGCCCAGTGGATGGAGATGCAGGAAGACCCGGAGAAGAAAATCGCCCGCCCCCGCCAGATCTACACCGGCGAGCGGGAGCTGGAGTACGTCGGGATCGAGCAGCGCGAAGGGCCGGAGAAAATCGTCGGCCCGCCGGCGCGGCGCCCGAAACGCCCGCGGCGCGGCGCCTAGCGCACAAGCGGTGCGCCTTTTGGGCGTATAGCGCCCAAAAAGAACACCGTTCGGGAGGACATCCGATCTGCGGACGCCTCCGTATTGCGAAGCAAAGGAATCCCTATCCAAAGGAGGTCCGATGCTCAAGCGCATGGCAGTTGTGGTCGCCCTGGTGATGGCGATTGCGATCCCCGCAAGCAGTGCATCCGCCGCCGCCCCGAGCAAGAACATCGTCGAAACGGCGGCCGGCGCGCCGCAGTTCTCGACCCTCGTCTCACTGGTGAAGAAGGCCGGCCTGGTCGGCGTCCTCTCCGGGAAGACGAACTACACGGTCTTCGCCCCCACCAACGCGGCCTTCGCCAAGGTGCCGAAGAAGACCCTGAACCAACTTGCGTCGAACAAGGCGATGCTGAAGAAGGTCTTGCTCTACCACGTGCTGCCGGGCAAGGTGCCGGCGAGCAAGGTCGTGAAGATGAAGTCAGCCAAGACCGCCGAGGGCGCGAAGGTGAACTTCTCGGTCCGGGGCGGCAACGCCTTCGTCAACGAATCGAAGATCGTCAAAACCGACATCCAGTGCAGCAACGGGATCATCCACGCGATCAACGCGGTCTTGCTCCCTCCGGGCATGTGATCCGAGTGGTGGGGGGGTTTGCGCAATTGGGGGGCAAAAAAACCCAGC
>JBQCHW010000048.1:0-6568 GCA_051954315.1 Solirubrobacterales bacterium | reverse complement strand
TCGTGGTGTCCCCGGTTCGAATCCGGGTCTCGCCACTGCGGAAAGCCAGAAGGAGGACGATTCAAGAAAGGCTCGTTGACGTGATCGAGTGGCAGCGCGTTCCCCTTTCATTGTGGGCCATTTGCGCCCTGCTGCTAATTGAAGCGCTAGCCATCGCTTTCACCGCGTCGGCGCCTGTGGTCCTCGTTGTTGTGACGGCCCCCGTGGCTCTTGTCTGGTGCTTTTTCCTTCTGAGGGGTGTTCGCTGGCTCTGGTTCGCCACCTTACTGGTGTCGGTCTTGGCTATCCCTGGCGCCCTGCTCGGATCCGTCTCCTGGCACATCGGTTTGACCTGCATGGGTCTTCTCCTGTTACTGCTGCCCAGCACCAAGATCTATTTTTCGAGGAGCGCCCTCCGGACCGGTGCTCTGCGGTATCGAAGCCCTCCTCTGCCACCTCGGTGAAGTGCGAACGCAGGTAGCCGCGGTTCGCCTGCTGCCAAACCGCCACCCTCAGGAGCAGCTCCCGCGCATCGTCGTCTTCGACGGCTGCTCTTTTAATCTCGCGTACCGCCTCGGCCACGGTGGGTCCCGGGGGATGCCACGCCAGACCGTCTCCAGCAGTTCGTCAAGGAGCTTGCGTTCATGCTCTTCGAAGGCGCGTCCGGCCGGCGCTAACGCGTCGTCTTCCCGATTGCCGCCTGGCGCCGCGGGTCGACGGGAGGCCGTACACGACTGAAAATCGTGGTGTCGCCGGTTCGAATCCGGGTCTCGCCACTCCTCTTGCGCTCAGGCCCCCAGCGCCATGAACAGTTCCCGCTCCCGCGGGTTTCCGAGGGAGCGGTCGAAGACGGGGATCGAGACGCCGGGGATCTGGAGGGTGCCGCCGTCCTCTCCCTCGGTGCGGGTGGCGGTGACTTCGTTGCGGCTCCAGGAGGCGATTTCGCCTTTGATGTGGGCGCCGTTGTCGTTGCCGTCTTCGTCGCTGATCGGGGTGCCCTTGAGGGCGACGACGCGGTCGGGGGTGACGGCGAGGATGAAGCGCTTCGGCAGCTCCTTCGAGGGGCGGGGGGAGACGAGCTTGATCAGCGCCGCACCGGTGACCATCGAAAGCATCGAGGGCGGCTTGCCCTGGCTGAGCGCGGCGACGGCGACGACTTCTTCGCCGAGCTCCTTTTCGACGACCTCCCGCATCGTAGTTTCGCCCATCATCGATTCGCGCAGCGTGCCCATCTCTCTCCTTACGGTTCGGCGGGAAGAGCCCGCGCATTTCGGTTCTGAACGACCCTGAAGAGTTCTTTGGCGATCGGGCCGCGGAGGCCCGTCGAGCCGATGGCGCGCACTCTGAAGACGTGGCGGCCGAGGGACACGTGCTTGTAGACCTTCGGCGACCGGCAGCCCCTGAACCGGCGCTTATCGAGCCGGCACTCGAAGCCTCGCGCCTTGCCGATCGCGTGGAAGCGAAAGCGGAGCCTCGTCCAGCGGCCCGCGATCGAGGTGTGGCGGCGATCGACACGGGCGAGCTTCGTCCGCGGGCGTTTAGGTCCCCGTGCTCGCGGCCCCGTCGAGGCCCCTCCGCCCCCGGCTGACGCGCGCCTGGCAAATGCATCGTCGCTCGTGTAGATGCTCCCTCCGGCCCCGGCCGCCGCGCAGAATTCGGTCGCAGGGCAGGCAATAGAAAAGATCGCGTTGTTCGCCCCTTCGCCGGGGGCGGACGCGCGGAACGGACTGAGATTTTCGAAGCTCCAGGATTCGCCCGGGTCGAGCGGATCCAGGGAGGTCAGGACGTCGCCGTTGTTGTCGACGGCGGCGCAGCGCCTGCTCGCCATGCAGGAGACGCCGGTGATCAGGACCGAGCCGCCGCCGTTGCGGCTGCTCCAGGCCGATGCCCCGGCCAGCGGGTTCGCGGAGGTGAGCAGGTTGCCACCGAAGTTGCCGGCGACGCAGAGGAGGGATCCGGCGCAGGAGATCCCGCGCATATCGCCCGGCCCTCCCGGCTGGATCTCGCGCCAGGCGGAGGCGCCGCCGCTCGGGTTGGAGGAGACGAGCATCCGGCCGCTCTCGGCGACCGCGACGCAGAGCGTCGGCGTCCCACAGGACACGCCGCGCAGGTCGAGGGTTTCGTCGAGCTGCAGCTCAGACCAAGCCCCGGGCCCACCGGTCGGATCGGTCGAGGTGAGGATCTTGCCGGCCGTGTTCCGTTCCCCCGAGACCGCTACGCAGAGGTGCTCGGTCGGACACGAGACTGCCATCAGGTGGGTGTCGCGCCCGGACCCGTCGACGTCGGCGGGCTGCCAGGCTCCCGTCCCTCCCGTGGGGTTGGTCGAGGTGACGACGTAGCCGTCGAAGGTGACGGCGACGCAGAGGCGTTCGCTGGGGCAGGACACCGAGTAGAGCGTGCTCTGGAGGCCGCGGCCCGGCTCGGAACCGACAGTGTCCACGTTCAGGCGATCGCTGTGCCAGGCCGAAGCGCCGTCGCCCGGGTGGGTCGAGGTTGCAACGACGCTGGTTTCCCCTACCGCCACGCAGAGATCGGGGCTCGGGCAGGACATGCCCAGCAGCTTCGAGTGGATCTCATCCGGCATCGGCAGCGTGATCCCGCGCCAGTCAGCCGCTCGCGCCTCGGAGGCAGTTCCAGCCACGACGAGCAAGACCAGTAGGCAGCGGCCGAAGAGGCCCAGCCAACCCCGTTGCCACACCTCTCTCCTGACCCCTGCCACAGGTCCGGAGTCTAGGTCAGGCAGCTAGCTGGAATTTCCGTTGCAAACGCGCGTATCCGTCCGAAGGCGGCGGCACCATCGGGGCATGTTCCAAATTCTCGTTGCCTGCTCGAGCTGTGAAGAGGAGACCGAGGTCCTGGTCGAGGATCTCGAGGCCGTCGACCGCGAGGTCTGCCCCTGCGGCTACAGCTACGTCGTCCTCGCGGTCAGTGAGTTCGAGCCCGTATACGCGGAGCGCGCGCAGGTGATCGAGCTGCCGCGGCGGCGGAAGCTCTCGAACGCGGCTTAGCTTCAACCGCATCGGATTTCTGCTCCGCCGGGTAGGAAATCTGATGCAGTTCGAGGGTGCGCATGGAGGCTGAGACCCGCTACGCCGACTCCGACGGGGTCAGCATCGCCTACCAGGTGCACGGCGAGGGGCCGCTCGACCTCGTCTTCGTCCCCGGCTTCGTCTCCCACGTCGAGCTCTTCTGGGACGACCCGCTCCCGGCCGGGTTCCTGCGCCGGCTCGCCTCCTTCGCCCGCGTCGTCATCTGGGACAAGCGCGGGCAGGGGCTGTCCGACCGCACCGGCCGGCCGCCGACGCTGGAGGACTCGATGGACGACCTCGAGGCGGTGCTGGCGGCGGCGGGCTGCGAGCGGCCGGCGATCTTCGGCATCTCCGAGGGCGGACCGATGTCGGCGCTCTTCGCCGCCACCCACCCCGACCGGGTCGCCTCGCTCGTCCTTTACGGGACCTACGCGCGGATGCTGCGGGCGCCCGACTTCCCGCAGGGGATCCCGTCCGAAGCCTTGGCGCGCTGGGGCGAGATCGTCAAGCGCGACTGGGGCGGGCCGGTCGGCGTCAACATCTGGGCGCCGAGCGCCGAGGGCGACGCCGACTTCGAACGCTGGTGGTCGCGGCTGCTGCGCTACGGGACCAGCCCGGCCGGCGCCGTCGCCCTGATGGACCTCTACCGGGAGATCGACGTCCGCGGCGTGCTGCCGGCGATCGACGTGCCGACCCTGGTCCTGCAGCGCCGCGACGACCGCATCTCGACCGTCGGCCAGGGCCGCTACATCGCCGAGGCGATCCCGGGCGCCAAGTACGTGGAGCTGGAGGGGGCCGACCACCTGCCGATCACCGGCGACCAGGACGCGCTGCTCGACGAGGTCGAAGAGTTCCTCGTCGGCAGCCGTCGCGGGAGCGAACCGGAGCGCGCGCTGGCGACGGTCCTCTTCACCGACATCGTCGGCTCGACCGAACGGGCGGCCGAGCTCGGCGACCGCGCCTGGCGCCAGCTGCTCGAGCGCCACGACGCCGTCATCCGCCGCCAGCTCGAGCTGCACCGCGGGCGCGAGGTGAAGACGATGGGGGACGGTTTCCTCGCCACCTTCGACGGCCCGGCCCGGGCGATCCGCTGCGCCCGCGCCCTGCAGGAGGAGGTCGCGCGCCTCGGCCTCGAGGTGCGGGCCGGGATTCACACCGGCGAGGTCGAGCTGATCGGCGACGACGTCGGCGGCATGGCGGTCAACATCGGCGCCCGGATCGGCGCCCTCGCCGGCTCCGGCGAAGTCCTCGTCTCCAGCACCGTCCGCGAGCTGGTCGTCGGTTCCGGCCTCGAGTTCGCCGACCGCGGCGTCAAGACCCTGAAGGGCGCCCCCGGCGAATGGCGCCTATTTGCGGTTTCTCCCGCGGGATGACTCAGAAAATTGACATTTGCGATGATTTCCTTACATACAATACGTTACACTCGTCAAGATGGAGGCCATGGCAAGGGAAAGCTGGACCGACGCGCGTCTCGACGACCTCAACGGGAGGATGTGCGAAGGCTTTCAGCGGGTCGACGCCGACATCCGCGACCTGCGCCGGATGATGTTCCAGGGCTTCATCGCGATGGCGACGATCATGATCACCTGCTTCGTCGGCCTTGCCAGTCTGATCGCCTTCTAGGCCTTTAGCTCGCCGTAAAGAAGTTGTGACAGCGTGGCGACGGTGGACTGGTCCGTCCTGCACGCCCTCAACAACTTCATGTACCAGCACGACGCGGTCGAGGATCCCCTTCTCTTCTACGTCAACGCCTCCGAGGCCCTCTTCGTGGCGACGCTGGCGATCGTCTTCCTCGCCGCCCGCGGCGCGGCCCATGCGGCCTGGCGCCGCGCCTCCCTCGCCGCGGTGCTTAGCGCCGGCCTTGGCCTGGCGGTGGGCAAGGTGATCTCCGAACTGGTCGACCGTGCCCGCCCCTTCGTCGCCGACCCACACGGCGTCCACCTCTTCACCGCCCACGCCGCCGACCCCGGCTTCCCCAGCGACCACGCCACCGCCGCCTTCGCGATCGCCGTCGCGATCCTCCTGCGCAAGCGCGGCTGGGGGATCGCGGCGCTGGTCGCGGCGACGGTCCTCGCGGTCGGCCGCGTCGCCCTCGGCGTCCACTACCCGACTGACGTCATCGCCGGCGCCGCCCTCGGCTCCGCCGCCGCGCTTGCCCTCTGGGCAGCGCCGCTGCGCACCCGGATCGACCGCCTCGCCGACGCGATCGGCGCCCGCTGGGACCGCCTAGTCGACCGCGGCCTCGCCGACCTGCGCAGCTAGCCGAACCGCTGAAGCCTCTCGCACGGTCAACTTCGTCGCTTAAAGGATCAGAGCTCGGCACGGTATGCGGTTGTATCGCCACGATGCCGAAAGAACCTGCGGGAGACATCAACTTTTTCCTATAAGGTGTACGTGGGTGTTCTCGAAACTGTGTTGGCCGGCACCCTCCATGATGGCCGCGGGGAAGGCTTCAGTGAAAGAGAAGACAGAGCGTCGCAAGATTCATCTTGCCCTGATCGCCGTCTGCCTCGAGCGGGGCATCAGCAAGGCAACCTGCGAGCAGGTGGTCGAGCGGGCGGGCCTTGACCGAGTCGCCTTCGCCCGCCACTTCACCGACCTGGACGACTGCTTCGCCCAGTACCTCGTGGACGTCCGCGACGACCTGGTCGAAAGGGCGAAGGCGACGGCGACCGCGCGGGATTGGCGCACGCGGGTGCGCTCCGTCCTCTACGAGATCGTGCGCTATCTCCACGCTGATCGGGATCGCGCTCAGATGCTCCTCGTCGAGTCCCTCGCCGCCGGTGCCCGCGGCAGCCTCGTCCGCGAGCAGGCGCTAGGGGAGTTAGTCGCCCTGATCGATCGCGGCCGGCAGCTTATGGAAGACCCGGATGCCCTGACACCCGTCACAGCCGAAGCGTTGACGGGAGCGCTGTTCAACCAGATGCACATGCTGCACGAGTCACGCCAACCGGTAGACCCCGATCGCCTCGTCCCCCAGCTCATGTACTTCATCGTGCTCCCCTACCTGGGGCGGGAGGCGGCGGTGGAGGAGCTTTCGCTCCCGCCTGTCACCGCCGACCGTTGACGCCCACCTGGTCGGCTTACCCCACCGCCACCTCATACGCCTCCTCAGCCTTTAGGAACGGCGCCAGAGTCACGTAGACCAGCGTCGGGACGAGGTCCGGCAGCGTCTCCGGGCCTTTTTTGTTGACGTGGTCGTAGAGGAGCGAGTAGAGGGCACCCCCGATTGCCTCAGCGGCGATCGGGGGGGTTCCCGGTTTGAGTTCGTAGCCGGGTGCCAGCAGCGCCTCGAAGCCTTCGGTCACCATCTCGCGCTGGTCGAGGGCGCGCTTGCCCGCTGCGTACATCTCTTTGCCGCCCATCCGCGCGTACTCGGGCTCTTCGGCCCCCCAGCGGAACATCGCCTCCTGGGTGTCGTGGACGGCGTGGGCCCAGTCGGGGGCACGGCGGAAGGCCGGGAGGGCCGCGGCGAGCATGTGTGCCGAGCCGTTATCGAGGGCGGCGACGATCGCGTCCTCCTTGTTCTTGAAGTGTTCGTAGAAGGTGCGCTGCGAGGT
>JBQCHW010000047.1:0-11717 GCA_051954315.1 Solirubrobacterales bacterium | reverse complement strand
TGCAGAGGAGGGCCAGCGCGATCCAGCGTTTGTCGCGTGCCGCGGCGGCGTCGGTCATCGGACCATCTCCATCGCCGCGGAGGATTTCACACCGGCCACCTCGGCTCTTCTCGAATCCTGCGGTTCTAGGCTGGCGGAACCCTCATCGGGCCAGGGCGTGCTTGGCGTTGACCACGAGCGCGCGCGGGACCGCACGCGGCATCATTTCCTGCGGCCGGATCTGGCGGCTGCCGAACCGCTCGAAGATCAGCGCCGACTTCGGGTCGCGGGCCGCCGCCGCGAAGATCAACCGCTCCGCAGGATTGAGGCGGCGCCCGCTCGCGTAGTCGTGGATGAAGAAGGCGTGGGTGCCGAGCTCCCGCTTGTGACGGCGGCGATAGCGCTCCAGGCCTTGCTCCAGCGACTCGTCCCCCAGCAGCGCCGGCCCTACGCTTTCCCCCAGCCACTCCGAGGACTGGAAGGCCCAGCCGCAGCCGACTCCGAAGAGCGGGTCGGTCGCCAGCGCGGCGTCGCCGATCAGCGCCAGTCCCGGCGCCGTCACCTGCCGCATCCGGTTCGTCATGTCGATCTTCCCGAGCACCGAATCGACCAGCTCGCCCTCGCGGATCGGCGGCGCTTCGGGCATCTCGGAGAGGAAGCGAACCAGCGCCCCCTCCGGGTCGGCCTTGAATTCGGGCAGCCGCGCCTTGGTTGGCATCGCGGCGTAGAAGGTCAGCTCGGAGTCGGTCGGGAACGCCGCCCCCCAGTGTGGGTCGAGGAACCAGACGGTGGCGTCGGGCGAGTGCTTCGGCGCCGCGCCGCGCCAGTAGCCGCCGTAGGCGATGCGGTTGTGGGGGTAGGTCTTGACCGGCACTTCGGCGAGCTCGGCGATCTTCGAGTCGCGGCCGTCGGCGCCGACGGTGAGGCGGCCGCGGAGCTCACGCACCTCGCCCTCGCGGTTGCGCACGGCGACCCCCGCGAAGGCGCCTTCCTCGCGCAGCATCCGCTCGGCGGTCCAGCCCAGCAGCATCTCCACCCCGGGAGTCTCGGCGGCGATGCCCCGCACCATCGGGTCGAGCACTTCGCGGCGCAGGTTGACCCCCCGGGGCGCCCGCTCGGACGAGGACTGGATCCAGCCCCACTTCGTCCAGGCGTGGAACCGCGGGCGGCGGGCGCCGGCGGCTTCCATTTGCTCGAGCAGACCAAGCCGTTCCAGCGTCGGCACCGCCGAGGCCTGGATGAAGTGCGAGCACATCCGCTTGTAGGCGTTCGGGTCGGGCTGCTTCTCGACCACCGCGACCTTCAGGCCGGCGCGGCCAAGTTGGATCGCGGTGGCGCAGCCGGCGAGGCTGGCGCCGACGATGACCGCGTCGTACGCCGGGTTGTCGCCGATGATCGGGGAGTGGGGATCGGGGCTGGGCATTTCGGGCCTCCTGCCTGTTCGGCTTAACCGTTCGTCCCGTACTATACGACGCGAATTATGAAAAGCAAGTCAAAAGAGATCAAGCTCACCGGCAACTCCTATGCGATGTTGGCTCTGCTGGAGCAATTCGGCGAGTCGACCTCCTACGACATCAAGCAGGCGATCGAGATCTCGATCCAGAACTTTTGGCCGGTTCCCCACACCACCGCCTACGAGGAGCCGGCCCGCCTCGCCGCCGCCGGGTACCTCTCGGTGCGGCAGGAGGAGGGGGGGCGACGGCGCCGCTTCTACTCCCTGACCGAGAAGGGCCACGGGGCGCTGACGGCCTGGGCGGCCAACCCCGAGGTGGCGCCGCCGCAGCTGCGCGAGGAAGCGATCCTCAAGGTCTTCGCCGGTGGCGCCCCCGGCCCCCTGGCGGACTCGCGCCGCGCCTGGCACGAAGCCAAGCGCGAAGAACTGGCGACGCTGCTGCGCGAGGTCCGCGAGTCCGGCGAGGCCTCGCTCACAGCCTCCGAGCGCACCCTGATGGCCGGCATCGGCTACCACCAGAAGATGCTCGAGCTGATGGACCTGCTGATGGAGGGTGGGGGCGGCTCGAGCTAGCGCCGCGCCGAGCTCGCCAGCCGGCGGGCGCTGACGGCGGCGACCCGCATCGCCATCGGGAGCAGGACCTGTGGCGGCGTCACCCGCCGCGTCCCCACCGCCTCGAAGAGGGCGGCCGCCTTCGGGTCGCGGATGGCGGTCGACATCATCAACCGTTCGATGCGGTCGAACTTGCGACCGGTCGCGTAGTCGTGGATCAGGCGGGCATGCATCCCCAGCCGCCGCCGGTGCACCTTGCGGTAGCGGCGGAGCCCTTGATCCAGCGGCTCGCTCCCGCGCAGCGCCGGGGCGACGCTGTCGGCCAGCCACTCGCCGGACTGGAAGGCGAACCCGCAGCCGACCCCGAAGAGCGGGTCGGTGGCGAGGGCGGCGTCGCCGATCAGCGCCAGGCCCGGGGCGATCGGGCCGCGGATCCGGTTGGGCATCTCGATCTTGCCGACCACCGGCCCGACGCACTTGCTCTCGCGGATCGGCGGCGGCTCGGGGACCGCGGCGACGTGCTCGATCAACGCCCGTGCGGGGTCGGACTTGAACTCCGGGCCCCGGTCCTTGTGGGTCATCGCGATGTAGAAGATCTGGCCGCCGTCGGTGGGGAAGGCGGCGGCCATGTCGGGGTCGAGCAGCCAGACCGCACCGTCGGGCCAGAAGCGCGGCTTCGGCCCCTCGAAGTAACCGCCGTAGGCGAGCCGGTTGTTGGGGAGGGTCTTCTCCTTCACCTGGGCCAGGGCGGCGACGCGCGAGTCGCGCCCGTCGGCGCCGACCACCAGGCGAGCCCGGATCGCGCGCTCGTTCCCCTCGCGGTCACGGACCTTGACCCCGGCGAAGTCGCCGCCCTCACGGATCAGCCGCTCGGCGCTCTGGCCCAGCATCAGCTCGACGCCCGGTTCCGCGGCCGCGGCTACGCGTAGCATCGGGTCGAGCAGGCTGCGCCGCAGGTTGAGGCAGTAGGCGTCGCGCCGCTCGGTCGGTTCGATCCAGCCCCACGGGGTGCGGGAGTGGAAGCGGGAGCGTAGGCCGCCCGCCTCGAGGATCGGCTCGTAGAGGCCGAGCCGTTCGAGCGTCGGCACCGCCGAGGCCTGGATGAAGTGCGAGCAGACGCGCTTGAAGGCCTTGGGATCGGGCCGCTTCTCGATCAAGGCGACCTTGGCGCCGGCGCGGCTGAGCAGGATCGCCGCGGTGCAGCCGGAGAGGCTGGCGCCGACGATCGCTGCGTCGTATTCGGCTTTTGCCGCCATAACTAGTTTGCTAGACTAATTACCGGAGCTAACTAATGCAAGTGCAAGTCGACATACCCCTCAGCGAGCGCGCCGCGCACCTGCGCACGGCGATCGTCCGGACCGCCCGGCGGCTGCGCCAGGAGGCGGCGGCGGAGACCAGCGGGCTTACCCCGACCTCGGTGGCGGCGCTGGCGACGATCGAGCGGCACGGGCCGATGACCCCGAGTGAGATCGCCCAGATCGAGCGGGTGAAGCGGCCGACGATCACCCGCACGCTCGGCTGCCTGGAACGGGAGGGGCTGATCGACCGCTCGCAGGACCCGACCGACAAGCGCAGCTCCCTGGTCGCCATCAACGGCGCCGGGCGCGAGCGGCTGCGGCGGCTGCGCAAGCGCAAGAACGCCTACCTGGCGCGGCGCATGCGCGAGCTCTCAGACGAGGAGGTCGAGACGCTCGAGCGGGCGGCCGAGATCCTCGAGCGGATGCGGGAGGGAGAGCAGCTTTGACGGCTGCGATCCGCCACTCGTTCAACTCGCTGGAGGTCCCCAACTACCGCCGCTACTTCGCCGGCCAGCTGATCTCTCTGTCGGGGACCTGGATGCAGACCGTCGCCGCCCTCTGGGTGATCCTCGAGCTCACCGGCAGCGGCGTCGCCGTCGGCGCGACCACGGCGCTGCAATTCCTGCCGATGCTGCTGATCGGCGCCTGGGGCGGCCTGCTCGCCGACCGGATCCCAAAGCGGCGGCTGCTGATCGCGACGCAGGCGCTGATGGCGATCCCCGCCGTCGGCCTCTTCGCCGTCACCGCCGCCGGCGTCGTCACGCCCTGGATGGTCTTCCTCGCCGTCTTCGCGATGGGCGCGGTAAACGCCGTCGACAACCCGACCCGGCAGAGCTTCGTGATCGAGATGGTCGGAGCCGACCGGGTTGTCAACGCGGTCAGCCTCAACAGCGTCATCGTCCAGGCGGCGCGGATCGTCGGCCCGGCCTTCGCCGGGATCCTGATCGCGACCGTCGGCGTCGTCCCCTGCTTCGCCCTCAACGCGCTGACCTTCGTGGCGATGATCCTGGCGCTTTGGCGGATGGACCCGAGCCGCCTCCACGCCGCCCCGCCCGCCAAGCACGAGCGAGGGGCGATCCGCGCCGGCCTCCGCTACGTCCGCCACACCCCCGAGCTGCTGGTGCCGCTGGCCCTGATGGCCCTGGTCGGCACCCTCGGCTTCAACTTCCAGGTCGTCCTGCCCCTCTTGGCGAAGTTCAGCTTCGAATCGGGAGCGATGACCTACGCGACCCTGGTCTCGGCGATGGCCGTCGGCTCGATCGTCGGCGCCCTCGTCAACGGCCACCGCGGCCGCACCGGCCCCCGCCTGATCGCCGCCGGCTCCCTCGCCTTCGGCATCGCCGCCCTGCTCTCGGCCCTGATGCCGACGCTGGCCTTCGAGATTCCCGCCCTGATGCTCCTCGGTGCCGCCTCCGTCACCTTCGCCGCCACCATCAACTCCACCCTCCAGTTGGCGGTCTCGCCGGAGATGCGAGGCCGCGTGATGGCCCTCTACAGCGTCGTCTTCCTCGGCAGCACGCCCATCGGCGGCCCCCTAGCCGGGTGGCTCGCCCAGAGCTACGACCCAAGAGTGGCCCTTCTCCTTGCCGCCGCCTCGGGCCTCTTCGCCGCCTGGGCGGCCCGCTTCTACTTCAACCGCTTCGAGATCCAGACGCGCGAACACGCGGTCGCGTAGCCCCGCCTGCTCCTCGCCGTTCAGGCGCGCGGTTTGTGGTGCTGGTGCCCGAGGCTCAGGTTGACCTTGGTGCCCCCCGGCAGGCTCGTTCCCGCGGACGGTGCCGACGATCTGACGACCAGCGCGCCGCGCCTTTTGCCCTTCACGCGCTTGGGCTTGCTCACTTTGCCGATGCCGCAGTGGGCCTTCAGCAGAGCCGCCCTGGCCCGTCCGAGCTTCTTCCCCACCAGGTTCGGAACGACGCAGGTGGGGGGCGAGGGGGGCGGAGGCGGACCGTTGCCCGACGGAGGTGCCGGCGGTGACGGGGGCGTTACGACGCCCTCCTGCTGGAGCCAGATCCCGCCGGGCCCTTCGATCTGGTGCTCGACGTTGTTGCAGAAGGCGACGTTTTCCGAGTTCAGCGGTTCGACCGGCGTCGCGCTCATGTTTTCCCATTCTCCGGCGATCGCCCCCGGACCGGTGAGGCCGGACGCGAACGGCGTCCCCGAGCGCGGGCTGGTTCCACCCGAGCTTCCCGCGGTCGACAGGGTGATCGGCGACGGTTCCGCGAGCACGGTGCACCGTTCACCTTCGTAACTGGGGTTTTCGGTTGCCGTCAGGGTGCCTCCGGCCTCGCCGGTGAGGCTGAGGGCGCCGGAGCCTTTGGCGAAGCCGCCGCTGATCCGTCCAATGTCGAAGTCGACGGTCACCTCGGCTTCGATCGGTTCTTCGATCAGGGTTTCGAAGTCGGGGACCCCGAGGATGCCGTTGCTGATCGCGCCGGTCGCCGGGTCGATCTGGGCGGCGAACGGGGCGGCGTCGGGTGCTTCGAAGAGCGCCGCGTCGGAGAGCTGGACCCCGACGTTGGCGCGCGCTTCGGTGAAGGTCATCGCCAGCGGCTCGGCGCCGGCCGCGGGGGCGTAGATGCCCAGCGCCAGCAGCGAAACGAGCACAGCAGCGGATTTCCTCGGTCCCATGATCTCCCTCCCTTTCAGCGGACCGGCTTCAGGCCGGTGAAGGGAGTGTTTCAGAGTTCTCCGCGAGGAACAAAGCCGGGGCAGGGACGTGCCCTGCCCCGGATGATGCCGTGACTTACTTGACGTACCCCGCGGATTCGAGGTAGGCCTTCGCAGCCTGCTTCGGCGTTTCCTTTTCGAGTTCGACCCGGGCGTCGAGCTCCTGGACGACTTTCAGGTCAAGCCCTTCCTGCACCTGGAGGATCGTCTTTTCGTAGTCCGGGCCCGCTTCTTCGGCGACCGATTTCTTGGTCACGAAGATGACGTTGCCGGCCGGGAAGACTTCCTTGTCGTCTTCGAGGATGACGAACTTGTCCTTCTCGGCGGAGAGCTGCGGGTCGGTGGTGAAGAGGATCGAGAGATCCGCCTGACCCTTTTCCAGCACCGTGTAGCGGAGGGCGATGTCAACCGGGGTGAAGGACTTGAACTTCAGCCCGTACAGTTCTTCCAGCCCGAGTTTGCAGTCGATCCTCTGAGGACACTCGGGTGACCCGTAAAGGGACAGTTTTTCCGAAACCCCTTCAAGGTCCGAGACCGTCTTGAGGTCGTACTTTTCGGCAGTCTCTTTGGTGGTGCCGACTGCATTAGCGCTCGCGAACGGCGTCGGTTCGAACGCCTCCAGGTCTTCTTTTTCGAATTCCGCGTTCGCCTTTTCCCACGCTTCGGTCGCGTCGGAGGGGACTTCTTCGGGTTCGAGGCCGAAGAACGAGGTGAGGGCGGTCGAGGCGTACTCCGGGTAGCCGGAGATCTGCCCGGTCTTCACCGCTTTCAAGGCGACGGTTTCGGAGCCGAGGTTGAGCGCGCTCTTCACCTTGTAGCCGGCCGCGGTCAGCGCCTGCGCGTAGATTTCGCCGAGGATTTCCTGTTCGGGGAAGTTCTTCGAGCCGATCGTCAGGCTGACTTTGCCGTTTTCGGGGTTGGACTTGATCGCGGAGCCCGAGCTGCCTTCTTCGCTCGTACCGCCGGTGCTGCTGCTGTCGCTGTCACTGCCGCAGGCGGCGACGCCGAGCGCGAGCGCCATTGCGGCTAGTACCGCGAGCAGCGCGCGCCATCTCGTCTTGTCGGTCCTCACTATTTGCCTCCTCTTGGGGTGGGTGATGTGTTGGTAAGTCAGAGAGTCAGGGTCAGACAGTCTTTAACTTCAGCCCGTCGGAAGTCAGGCGCCTCTGTAAAAGGGCCAGCAGCCCCTCGATCGTGAGGGCGAGCAGGGCGACGAGGATGGCGCCGGCCAACAGCCCGTTTTCGCCGTAGACGTTGCGATTGATGATGAAGTCACCGAGCGTTTCGACCCCGGCCAAGGGAGCGATCGTGGCCGTGGCGAGGATCACGATTGCGGCTGCGCGCACGCCGCCCATCACGGTCGGCACCGCCAGCGGCAGCTCGACCTTCCGCATGATGTCCAGCTCGCTCATGCCCATGCCGCGGGCGGCTTCGACCGCGCCGCGGTCGACTTGCCGGACACCGACGTAGGTGTTCACCAGGATCGGGGCGATGCCGAGGAGCGCCAGCGCCGGGGCGACCGTCTTCAGCCCGACGCCGATCAGCGCGGCGACGAGGGCGATCACCGCCAGCTCGGGAATCGCTCGGCCGGCGTTGCCGAGGCCGACGGCGAAAAGTTCGCCCTTGCCGCGGTGGCCGAGGTAGAGGCCCAGCGGGAGGGCCACGGCCAGTGCGATCGCCAGGGCGATGGCCGTCACCTCCAGGTGCTTCAGCACCAGTTCCAAGGACTTGTCGAACCCGCCGACCTTGTTGCCGCCGGTGACGTTCGAGTTCTGCGGCGTGAAGATGAATTCGATCGCGCCGGAGAATGACGCGAGAGTAACGGCGTTCATGCCTGCCTCACTCTTCGCCAGGGCGTAGTCACCCTCTGCACGGTCAGCAGCACCAAGTCGAAGAGAAGCGCCATCCCCATCACGATCGCCATCGCGATGATCACCGACGTGGGAAAGGTCAGATTGCCTTCGCCGTAGATCTGCGTTCCCAGCCCGCCGGCGTTGATGAAGACGACCAGCGTCGCGATCGCGATCGTGCTGACCACTGCGACCCGTAGACCGGCGACGATCTCCGGGATCGCCAGCGGCAGCTCAACCTTCCAGAGGATCTGGCGGTCGGTAAATCCCATGCCACGGGCGGCGTCTTTGACCGAAGCCGGCACGTTGTTCAAGCCGAGGATCGTGTTGCGGTAGATGATCTGCAGGGTGTAGGCAGCGAGGACGATGATCGCCGTGTCCCGCCCAAAGCCGGTAAGCGGGATCAGCAAGAAGAAGAAGGCGATGCTGGGGATCGTGTAGAGGAGGCCGGTGGCGGTGAGCAGCGGCGGCTGCAACCAGCGGGTGCGGTGAGCGATCACGGCGAGCGCGAAGGCGATTGCGAAGCCGACCAGCACCGAGATCAGAACGATTTCCAGGTGCTGGACGGTTGGCGTCCCGTAGCGGTCGATGTTTTCCTTCGCCCAGTCCCAGCAGAAGAGATGGCCCGACTGCGCCTGGCAGAGGTCGCCGACGTTTCGTTTACGGAAGAAGTCGCCGCCGACTTCTCCGGCGGCCACCACCAGCGGGCTACTCATGCGGTCGCTCCACCGCGCTCTGCTCGTCGGTCTTCGCCTCCGGCGAGCCGAGGAACGAGGAGATGATCTCGATCGAGAGGACGCCGGCGATCCGGCCCTGGCGGTCGACCACCGGCGCGTACAGCGACTGGCCCTGCAGGAGATCGGCGAGGGCGTCGCGCATGACGTCGTCGCGCTCGAGCACCGGGCCGAGGGGCGAGTCCGCCTGGCGGGGGACGACGTCCTGGGCGAGGTCGCGCTCGCTGAGCCAGCCGAGCGGCCGGCGCTCGCCGTCGACCAGCAGCGGGTAGGGCACTTCGACGTCGGGCGCGGCCAGCTTCGCCCGTACCTCCGCGGTCGCCTGGCCGACGTGGGCGAGCGGCGCCTCCCAGAGGTTGATGTCGCCCACCCGCATCAGCGCCAGCCGCTTCAGCGCCCGGTCGGCGCCGACGAAGTCCTCGACGAACTCGTTGGCCGGCGCCATCAGCAGCTCCGCCGGGGTCGCGTACTGCTCGACCCGGCCGCCCTCGCGCATCACCGCGATCCGGTCGCCCATCTTGATCGCCTCGTCGATGTCGTGGGTTACGAAGAGGACGGTCTTGCGGATCTCCGCCTGGAGGCGGAGGAACTCGTTCTGCAGGCGCTCGCGGTTGATCGGGTCGATCGCGCCGAAGGGCTCGTCCATCAGCATCACCAGCGGGTCGGCGGCGAGCGCCCGGGCGACGCCGACGCGCTGCTGCTGGCCGCCGGAGAGTTGGGCGGGATAGCGGTCGCCGAGCTCGGGGTCGAGCCCGATCAGCTCCAGCAGCTCGGCGCTGCGCTCGCGGATCCGCCCCTTGTCCCAGCCGAGCAGTTGGGGGACGGCGCCGATGTTCTCGCTGATCGTGCGGTGGGGGAAGAGGCCGATCTGCTGGATCACGTAGCCGATCTCCCGCCGCAGCTGGGCGGGCTCGCGGTCGCGGACCGAGTGCTCGCCGATCAGGACGTCGCCGGAGGTGATCTCGACGGTGCGATTGACCATCCGCATCGCCGTCGTCTTGCCGCAGCCGGAGGGGCCGACGAGGACGCAGATCTCACCGGCCGGGACCTCGAGCGTCAGCCCGTCGACCGCGGGCTCGCTGGCGCCGGGGTACCGCTTGGTCGTCCGGTCGTAGCGGACGGAGGAGGCGGCGGGCGTTGACGCGTCGGTTACTGAGTCCCCAGACGGCACCTGAGGCGGAGCCTATACCCCGGCCGCCTCCGTCTCACGCATGTGGTGGGAGTGCGCGTCGCGGGCGTGGTGCTCGCAGCCGTGGCCGCCGCTCTGTCCGCGGCTGACCCACCAGAGCGCCGCGAAGATCGCCAGGCCGAGGATGTTGAGGAAGAGCTTGTAGTCGACTTCGATGTGTCCGAAGACGTCCTCGCGGGTGGGCCGGGGGCCGGTCGGGATCAGGCCCCCGAGGCTGAAGAGGCCGTCGACGATCAGCGCGGCGATCACGATCGTGACGAACATCAGCGCCACGATCCGCAGGGCGAAGGCGGTGCCGTAGTACTTGCGGTAGGCGAGGATGATCGGGACCACGATCAGGTCGGCGAAGAGGAAGGCGATGACGCCGCCGAAGCTGATCCCGCCCGACCAGAGCACCGCCGCCAGCGGCACGTTGCCGACCGAGCAGACGAAGCTGAGGATGGCGATGATCGGCCCGACGATCACGTTCTCGATCGTCTGGATCGCCGGCGGCGCGTCGGTGACGAAGAGGAAGTTGAAGAAGTCGTCGCCGAGTAGGCCGATGAAACCGGCCAGCAGGAAGCCGAGGGCGATCTCCTTCCAGAGCATCTGCACGTCGCCGCGGAAGTTGCCGCCGACGCCGGCCCAGGCGTCCCGGGTGGTGAGTCGCTCACGCCAGGAGAGCGACTGGGCCTCTTCGTCGTCGCCGTGATGGTGGCCGGCCTGGGCCTGCTGGGCGTGGCGACGCGCCTGCTCCTCGAGCCGGGGCGAGACGAACAGGCGCAGGAGGACCGCCATCAGGCCGATCAGGACGATGCCGCCGAAGAACTCGGCGAGGGTGAACTGCCAGCCCATCAGCACCCAAAGGACGAGCCCGAGCTCCCAGACGAGGTTGGTCGAGGCGAACTGGAAGGCGAGCGCGGTGACCGCGGAGGCGCCCTTCTGGAAGAGCGACTTGGCGATCGCGATCGCCGCGTAGGAGCAGGAGGAGGAGGCGGCGCCGAGGGCGGTCGCCTTGGCGACCGGGGAGAAGCCTTCGCCCGACAGCGCGCCTTCGATCCGGGCGCGGGGGACCCAGGCCTGGACGATCGCGCTGATCGCGAAGCCAAGGACCAGCGCCCACCAGACCTCGTAGGCCATCAGGAAGGACATTTCCAGCCCCTCCCAGATCTTCGAGAGCACGTCGCTCATCGCTTCACCAGCCTTCCGACCGCGGCCATCAGCTCGTCCACTTTCTCTACCCGCTCAGCACCGTCGGCTTCGACCACGCAGTGGCGGGTGTGCTCGTCGAGCAGGCCGAGGGCGACCTTGTCGAGCGCCGCCTGGACCGCGCCGATCTGCGTCAGCACGTCGATGCAGTAGCGCTCCTCCTCGACCATCTTCGAGACCCCGCGCACCTGCCCCTCGACGCGCGCCAGTCGTTTCAGCAGTTTCTCTTTGTCCTCCGTATATCCGACCATGCGAGGACCATAGCATATACCCCCGGGGGGTATCTAGTCAGAGACCGAGGCGGCGGGCGCGCTCGGCTGCCTTGGCGACGATTTCGTCGAGGCCGTCGATCTCGCCGTTGCGCATCAGGACGTTGCCGGCGACGACGGTGGTGTCGACGACGGCGCCGCTGGCGGCGTAGACGAGGTCGGAGGTGAGGTCGCCGATCCCGAGCTCGGGCGCGTCGGGGCGGAGGAGGAGGAAGTCGGCGGGGGCGCCGGGCTCGAGCGGAGTGGCGCCGAGGAGCGGGGCGCGGGCGCCGGTGGCGACCGCCCAGGCCTCGCCGGCCTCGATCGCGGTCGGGTCGGCGGCGGCGTGCTTCTGGGCGAGGGCGAAGAGCTTGAGGTCGGCGAGCAGGTCGAGCGAGTCGTTGGAGCCGGCGCCGTCGGTGCCGAGGCCGAGGCCGACGCCCGCCGCCTCAGCGGCGGGATAGGGGAAGACTCCTCCCACCGCGAGCTTCATGTTCGCCGCCGGGTTGCTGACGACGGTGGCGCCGCGCTCGGCGATCAGCGCCAGCTCTTCGGG
>JBQCHW010000046.1:0-8418 GCA_051954315.1 Solirubrobacterales bacterium | reverse complement strand
TCTCAAGCCGCAATGGCTCGTGCTCCCAGCCGCGCTCGCGCAGGCCGGCGAGCGCCCGCGCCGCCAGGTTCTCCCCCTCGACCCCGGGGCAGACGACCTCGTCGCGCTCGGCCGGCGAGACCTCGATCAGGTCAGCGAGCGCCAACGGCTCGAACAGCGAGCAGAGCTCGTGCAGCCCGTCGGCGCGGGGTGCGCCCAGGTAGAGGCAGAGGTTGAGCTTGGCCGGGGCGTGGACGAGCATCGATCAGTCGCGCAGCTTGGCGGAGAGGGCGGCGAATTGCTCCGGCGCCAGCGCCTCGGCTCGCGCGTCCTCCGGCAGCCCCAGCTCGGCCAGCGCCGCCCGCGCCGGCGCCAGCGATCCCGGCCGCGCGTGCTCGAGCGAGCGGGCCAGCGACTTGCGCCGGTGGGCGAAGGCGGCGCGGATCAGCTCGCGCGTCTCGGCGTCGGTCCCGGGCCCGGTGCGCCGCAGCCGCAGGATCGCCGAGTCGACCCGCGGCCGCGGCTTGAACACCGCCGGGTCGACCGCCCGCACCAGCTCGACCTCGCAGGCGAGCTGGGCGACCGCGCTCGGCGAGCCGTAGGTGCGGCTGCCCGGCGCCGCCCGCAGGCGGTCGGCGATCTCCCGCTGCACCATCACCGTCCAGCGACGCAGCGAGGGCAGCTCCTCGATCGTCCGCAGGATCAGCGGCGTCGCGACCGAGTAGGGCAGGTTGGCGACCATCGCCGTCGGCTCCGGCCGCAGCGCCCCGAAGTCCACCTTCATCGCGTCGCCCCAGTGCAGGTCGACGTTCGGCAGCGCCGCGATCGGCGCCAGCGCCGGCGCCAGCCCGCGATCGATCTCGACCGAGTGGAGGTGCGCCGCCACGGCCGCCAGCCGCTCGCTCAAGACCCCTTCCCCCGCCCCGACCTCGAGGACCACATCCTCCGGCCCCAGCTCGGCGTCCCGAACGATCGCGTCGAGCAGGTTGGGATCGGCGAGGAAGTTCTGCCCTAGGCGGACCAAGTGACCACTACCAGCCGAACAGGGCGCGCGCGTTCGCCTCGACCGTCCGCTCGAGGTCCTCGTAGGAGGTGCCGCGCTCCGCGGCGATCGCCCGCGCGGTCTCGACCACGAAGGCGGGCTGGTTGCGCTTGCCGCGCATCGGCTGCGGCGCCAGGTAGGGCGCGTCGGTCTCGACCAGGATCCGGTCCTCGGGCACCTTCGCCGCCGCGAAGCGCAGCTCTTTCGCGCTCGGGTAGGTGGCGTTGCCGGCGAACGAGCAGTACCAACCGCGCTCGGCCGCGTCGCCGACCCTCTGCGGGACCGAGAAGCAGTGGAGGATCACCGGCGCCGTGCCGGCGTGGGCATCGAGCGTCTCGAAGATCTCGTCGATCGCACCCGTCTCCCCCTCCGGGTCGCGGGCGTGGATCACGATCGGCAGCTCGAGCTCGCGGGCGATCTCGATCTGGGCACGGAAGGCACGCCGCTGGTCGTCGGGGCTCGCGTACTCGCGGTAGAAGTCGAGCCCGGTCTCGCCGATCGCCCGCACCTTCTCGTGCCGGCCGAGCTCGCGGATTTCCGCCGCCGCGGTGTCGTCGAACCCGGTCGCCTCGTTCGGGTGCCGCCCGATCGCCGCGAAGACCGCCCCGTAGCGCTCGGTGCTCGCCACCGCCTCGGCGTTCGTCTCCGCGTTCATCCCCACAGTCAGCATCCGCACCACCCCGGCGCCGGCGGCCGCAGCGACCAGCTCTTCCTCCTCGCCCTCGCAGAGGAACAGGTGGGTGTGGGAGTCGATCACCCGGCCCAGCCTATCCTTCGCCCGATGCCGGACCCCGCCGACTACTACCGCGAGATCTACGCACGAGGGCTCGGCGGCGAGACGCCGGCGGTGCCGGTCTCGGTCGCCGAGCTGGATGAGCAGGGTATGGCGGCGATTGATCCGCGAATCGCCAACTACGTCCGCGCCGGGGCCGGCAGCGAGGAGACGATCCGGGCGAACCTAGAGGCCTTCCGGCGGCGCCGGATCGTGCCGCGGATGCTGCGCGACGTCTCCGCCCGCGACCTCTCCACCGACGTCCTCGGCACGGCGATGACGGCGCCGCTGCTGCTGGCGCCGATCGGGGTGCAGCAGGGCGTCCACCCAGAGGGCGAGCTGGCGACCGCCCGCGCCGCGGCCGCGGTCGGGGTGCCGATGATCGCCAGCACCGCCTCCCACTTCTCGCTCGAGGAAATCGCCGAGGCCAGCGGCGAGGCGCCGCGCTGGTTCCAGCTCTACTGGCCGAACGACCCGCAGCTGGCGCGCAGCTTCGTCGAGCGCGCCGAGCGGGCCGGCTACGGCGCCATCGTCCTCACCGTCGACACTTTCATCCCCGGCTGGAAGCCGCGCGACCTGCAGCAGGCCTGGCTGCCCTTCCTCGAAGGCCGCGGCGTCGGCAACTACTTCCAGGACCCGGTCTTCCGCGCCAAGCTGGAGAAGACCCCGGAGGAGGACCCGGGGATGGCGACCGGCCAGTTCCTCGCCGTCCAGGCCAACCCGGCGCTGAGCTGGGGCGACCTCGCCCAGCTGCGCGAGATGACCTCGCTGCCGATCCTGGTCAAGGGCATCCAGCACGCCGACGACGCCCGCGAGGCGGTGGCGCGCGGGGTCGACGGGATCGTCGTCTCCAACCATGGCGGCCGCCCGGTCGACGGCGCGCTTGCCTCGCTCGACGCGCTGCCGCCGATCGCCGAGGCGGTCGGCGGCGAGCTGGCGATCCTCTTCGACAGCGGCGTCCGCGGCGGCGCCGACGTCCTCAAGGCGCTCGCCCTCGGCGCCGACGCCGTCTGCCTCGGCCGCCCCTACCTCTGGGGCCTGGCGCTCGACGGGCAGGCCGGCGTGGAAACGGTGCTGAAGATGGTCCTCGCCGAGCTCGACCTGACGATGGCCCTCTGCGGCCTCACCCGGCCCGACGAGATCGGGCCGGAGCTGCTGGCCTGACGAGTGGTGTTCTTTATGTCCGCATAGCGGACAAAAGGAACACCTAAGGGCAGCTGTATGGCGACAGCGCCGTCGGGATCGGCACCGCGACGACCGCCAGCGTGCCGAGGACCGTTTTCAGTCCCCCCAGCGCCGTGCCGAGTTCGCCGGATTTTTCGGTCAGGGCCGTGGCCTGGGTGCAGAGCGAGCCGACCGCCGCTTCCAGCGCTTCGGTTTTGGCGATCCCGGCGATCGCTTCTTTCAGCTGCGTGTTGCTGACCCCGTTGAGGATCGTTTCCAGGCTCTGGACTTTCGAGAGCAGTTCGGTGACTTTGTCTTCGAGTTCGTTGAGGACGAGGTTTTCGTTGCGGCCGGGAAGACCCTGCGGCCCGGCTTCGCCGCGCTCGCCCTGAGAACCGGCGGCCCCGGCGGGACCCTGCGGACCCGCGGGCCCGGGAACGGGAGAAGACGGCCCCTTCGCGTACCAGGCGACCTTCTTCCACTTCTTCGGGCACTTGGCCTTGGCGCTGCGGACCACGCGGAGCGTCCCCTTGCCCTTGCCCTTCGCCTTGTAACAGGCGTGGATCTTGCCGTCCTTGGCGACGATCCCCGCCGCCGAGGCGGGCGTGCTGGTGAAGAGCACGAAGGCGCACAGCGCCAGCAGCAAGAGCAGCGAAGCGGACTTTCCCGTGTGGACCCTCTCCCGAATCGTCATGGCGGCGATCTACCCACCCGCGCGCCGCTAAACCCGCAATTGCACCTATAGAGCCAAATTCATGCAGATATTGAGTATGCAGCGATCGGTGTAGAAGAAGTCCTAGAGGTCGCGCCGGGAGAAGACGAAGGCGGCGAGCGCGAGGACGCCGGCGAGGTAGAGGAAGGCCCAGGCGATCAGCTCCGGCCCCGCCGCCTCCGAGCCGCCGAAGGGCCCGAGCTGCAGAACCACGCCGGTCAGTCCCGACGTGCTGGAGATCAAGGCGTGCAAGCCGGCGGCGTAGAGGCCCTCGAACGGAAGTGCCCAGCTAGCGACCCGCCCGATCGTATGCAGCGAGTCCGAGTTGATCGCGTTGCCGATCTGCGCCAGCAGCCCAGCGGTGAGGCCGGCGCCGAAGACCATGAAGACGACGATCCCCTGCGCCGTGACCGAGAGCAGGGTCGAGGCGAGCAGGGAGAGGGCGGCGATGATCGCCACTGCCAGGGCCAGCCCGAGGGCCGGGCCGAGCAGGTGGTCGGGCGACCAGCTGCCGGTCGCCTTCGTGATCGCCCAGGCCGCCAGGTAGACGACGACCACGTAGGCGGCCGAGAGCAGCGCCGCCCCGGCGAAGCGGGCGAGCAGCATCGTCGTGCGGCCGATCAGGCGGACGACGATCGGCTGCAGCAGCCCCGACTCGGCGTCGCCACGGACCACCCCGAGGGTGAGGAAGACGGCGAGCACGGCTCCGAGGAAGAGCGTCGCGAACATCGCCAGCCCGAAGATCGTCGCCCCGGTGAAGGCGTGCGGATCGAGGATCTGCGTTTCGCCTTCGGCGAACCCGTTGACGTCGCGGAAGGCGAAGTGGGCGCCGAGGGCGTGGAGGGCGAGGAAGCCGAGGGTGAGGACGAGGACGGCGAGGAAGACCCGGCGCCGGATTCCCTCCTGGACCGAGAGCGCCATCACCGTGGCCGCCGAACGCAGGGCGGTCGCGCTCATCCGGTCTGGCCCCCGACCGCCTCGAGGTAGACGTCTTCGAGCGAGCTGTGGCGGACCTCGACCCCGTAGACCCGCTCGCCGGCGGCGACCAGCTCGGCGACGATCGCCGGCGCCTCCTCGCGGCCGGCGCCCTCGAAGCTTCTGACGCCGGAGCCGGTCTCGACGACGACCGCCGCGGGCCCTGCCAGCTCCTGCGGCGTCCCCGCCTTGACCAGGCGGCCGCGGGCGATGATCGCGACGTGGTCGCAGATCAGCTCGACCTCGCTCAGCAGGTGCGAGTTGAGCAGGACCGAGATGCCGCGACCCCGCAGCTCCTCCAGCAGCTCGCGGACGATCCGCCGGCCGACCGGGTCGAGCGCGCTGGTCGGCTCGTCGAGCAGCAGCAGGCGCGGCGTGCCGACGAGGGCCTGGGCGATCCCGAGCCGCTGCTGCATCCCCTTCGACATCGCCTCCACGCGTTTGCCGGCGGCCTCGCCGAGCTCGACCAGATCGAGCAGCTGCCGCCGCTCCGCCTGGGCGCCGTCGGAGCCGACCAGGCGCTGGTGGAAGCGCAGCAGCTCGTCCGCACTCAGCCAGCCGGGGAAGCGGAAGAGCTCGGCCAGGTAGCCGAGCGCCGCCCGCGCCTGCGGCGAGCCGGCGCGCTGTCCCAGGATCTCGACGGTGCCGCCGCTGGGACGGACCAGGCCGCAGGCGATCTTCGTCAGCGTCGACTTGCCCGCTCCGTTCGGGCCCAGCAGTCCGACGAGCTGGCCCGCCTCGACCTCGAGGTCGACGCCCGCAAGCGCCTCCTGGCCGCCGTAGCGCTTGTGGAGCTGCTGGACGGCGAGGACCGGCGCGGCCATCAGGCCGCCGGCGCCTCGATCTTCGGGAAGAGCGGCGAGACCCGCTCCACCTGCTGGCCGCCCGCGCGGGAGCCGAGCTCGGCCAGCTCGCGCGACTCTTCGGCCAGCGCTCCCAAGAGCGTCTCGCTGGTGTCGGGCAGGTAGGGGACGAGCAGCAGCGTCGTCACCCGCAGGCCCTCGACCAGGTTGTAGAGGACTTCGTCGAGGCGCTCGGGGTCCGCCTCGTCCTTCGCCAGCACCCACGGCTGGGTTTCCTCGACGAAGCGGTTGAGGCGGCGGACCAGGGCCCAGACGAGGTCGAGCGCCTGGGTCAGCTCGGCCCGATCGAGCAGGTCGCTAAAGCGGGCGACCGCGCCTTCGAAGTCCTCGGCGAGCGTCGCGTCGACCTGCGCCGCCGGGACCGTCCCGTCGCGGTAGCGCTCGACCATCGCCAGCACCCGGCTGGCGAGGTTGCCGTAGTCGTTGGCGAGCTCGGTCTCGTAGCGCTGCTCGAAGCCGGCGGTGGAGATCGACCCGTCCTGGCCGAAGGAGACCTCGCGGAAGAGGTAGAAGCGCAGCGCGTCGGCGCCGAAGCGGTCGATCACCTCGAACGGGTCGAGCACGTTGCCGAGGCTCTTCGACATCTTTTTCTCGCCCATCAGCAGGTAGCCGTGGATCACCATCCGCTGGGGCGGCTCGAGGTCGGCGGCGAAGCAGAGCGCCGGCCAGATCACCGCGTGGAACTTGAGGATGTCCTTGGCCATCACGTGCAGGTCGGCGGGCCAGTAGCGCTCGCTCAGGTCCTCCCCCTCGCGAGCGAAGGTCAGCGCCGTCACGTAGTTGAGGAGCGCGTCGAACCAGACGTACATCCGCTGCCCTTCGTCCCAAGGCAGCCGCAGCCCCCACTTCAGATTGGGACGCGAGAGCGAGACGTCTTCGAGGCCGCCCTTGATGAACGAGAGCGCCTCGTTGCGCCGGAACTCCGGCACCACGAAGTCCGGCCGCTCCTCATAAAGACCTTCCAACTGAGCCTGGAAGGCTGAGAGCTTGAAGAACCAGTTCTCCTCCCGTTCTTTCTGCAGCGGAATCTCATGAATCGGACAGGTGTTCCCCGGCCCCAGCTCACGCTCGGTTTTGAAGTCCGCGCAGCGGGGGCAGTACCACCCTTCGTAGACCCCCTTGGTCACCCAGCCGTTGTCGTAGACCCGCTGCATGATCTCCGCGACCCGCTCCATATGCCGCGGATCCGAGGTCCGGATGAAGAAGTCATTCGTCGACCCGATAGTCGGCATCAACCCTTCGAACTTCGCCGCATTCGTGTCCGCCAGCTCCTGCGGCGAGACCCCAGCTTTCTCAGCCGCGTTCTCCACCGGCTCCCCATGCTCATCCGTCCCCGTCAGAAAGAAGACGTCGTCCCCCCGCTGCCGATGATGCCGAGCCAGCACATCCGCCGCCATAGTCGAATAAGCGTGCCCCAGATGCGGCTCCGCATTGACGTAGTAGATCGGGGTGGTGACGTAGAACGAGTTCATCTCAACCTTGAAGCTATAGAGGTGTCGATTTCCTCTCGCATACCGAGAGCAACTCGACACTCCCTACCGTCGGGCCTCCCTGCCGGTCAGCGCTTTGTAGAGATCGTTCGCCCGGGTGCCCGTGAGGGCGGCAACCACCGAGGCCGCTGCGCGTGGCCGCGCGCCGGACTGGACCAGGTGGCGGAGGGCGTCTACGGCGAAGCCGACGTCTTGGTCGTGGTCGCCGGAGGCGGCGGGGGCGATTACTAGGACGATCTCGCCTTTGACGTCGCCGCGGAAGCGGCGGGCCAGTTCGCCGAGGGTGCCGCGGGCCACCTCCTCGTGGACCTTGGTCAGCTCGCGGCAGACGGCGGCTTGGCGATCGGGGGCCAGGGAGGCGAGGGCCGCTAGGGACTCGCCGACGCGGCGGGGGCTCTCGAAGGCGACGACGGTCTCGGCCGAGCGGAGGACGCGCTCCATCTCCCCCGCCCGCCGCGGCAGGAAGCCCTCGAAGCGCCATTTGTCGGTCGGCAGGCCGCTGGCTACGAGGGCGACCGGCACCACCGACGGCCCCGGCAGCACCGTCACCTCGAGCGCCCGATCGATGCAGCGGCGGATCAGCTTGTAGCCGGGGTCGGAGATCCCGGGCATCCCCGCGTCGGAGACGAGGGCGACGACGTCGCCGCGCTCGATCCGCTGCGACAGCTCGGTCGCCCGCGATTGTTCGTTGCCCTCGTGGAAGGAGACGAGCCGGGGATGGGGGCGGATCCGCAGGCGGTCGAGCAGCGCGCCGGTCTTGCGGGTGTCCTCGCAGGCGATGTAGTCGGCGCTGACCAGCGCCTCGCGCACCCGCACGGAGACGTCGTCGAGGTTGCCGATCGGCGTCGGGCAGACGACGAGGCAACCCGGCATCAGCCGCTGTCCTTGGCCGGCTCCGCGCCGGCCGCGTTCGCCAGTTCGGTTCGCGCCAAGGCGGCGGCGCCGATCATCCCGGCGTCGTTGCCGAGGGTCGCTTCGAGGATCGGCGTCTTGTTCATCGGGTCGAGGGCGCGTTCGCGGACTTCCCGGCGCGCCGGCTCGAGCAGCAGGTCCCCCGCCGCGATCACGCCGCCACCGACAACGATCGCGTGCGGCTGGAAGATGTTGGCGAGGCTGGAGCAGGCGACGCCGAGCCGACCGCCGATCAGCTCGAAGACGTCGATCGCGGCCTGGTCGCCGGCCAGCGCCGCTTCGGTGGTGACCCGCCCGTCGATCTCCTTGCCTTCGGCCAGCGCCTTGCCAAGCGCCGAGTCGGGCGAGCTTTCCGCCGCCGCCCGCGCCTCGCGCCCGAGCGCCGTCCCCGAGGCCAGCGACTCGACGCAGCCGTGGTTCGGGCAGTTGCCCTGACAGGGGGGGCCATCCTCGTCGATCACGGTGTGACCGAGCTCCGCCCCGGCTCCGATCGCACCGCGATACAGCTC
>JBQCHW010000045.1:0-2582 GCA_051954315.1 Solirubrobacterales bacterium | reverse complement strand
CAGCGCCGTGTTGCCGCTGCTCGCCCCGGTCAGGACCAGCGCCGTTCCGGTCAGGCAGAGCAGGCCGACGAAGGCGAGCACCGGCACGTAGCGGGTGAAGAGCAGGTAGCCGAAGGCGAAGGCGGTGACGAGCGCGCCGCCGAGCTCGGGCCAGAAGAGCGCGGTCGAGAGGTGGTTGGCCTCGATCGTCAGCTGCAGCAGCCCGACCAGCGCGACCGAGCCCGCGCCCGCCGACATCGCCAACGCGATCGCCGCCAGCGGGATCGTGTGGCCGAGCTGGCGGACCGGCATCAGCGGGTCCTTGACGTAGGCCTGGTGGGCGACGAGGCCGACCAGGCAGGCCGCACCCAGCACCATCGGGATCAGCACGATCGGCGAGGTGAAGCTGTGGGTGACGAGGTGGGAGGCACCGAAGAAGGCGGCGGTGCAGCCGACCGAGGCCAGCCCCAGGGACTCGAAGTCGAACTCGACCTCGCGGTCCATCGGTGGCATGTCGCTGAAGGTGAGGAAGCTCATCGCCAGGGCCAGCGCCCCCACCCCGGCGGCGATCCAGAAGAGCAGGCGCCAGTCGCCGAGGCCGGCAAAGGCGCCGCCGATCACCGGGCCGATCGCGACCGCGCCGAAGATCCCCATGTTCATAACCATCGCGGTCGAGCGCAGGCGCGGGGTCGGGAAGCCGAGCACCAGGGCCGGCGCCGCGGTGATCAGCATCAGGCTCGTGGTCAGCCCCTGGACCAGCCGGCCGATGAAGAACGGCGCTGGCGAGCCCGCGGTCGCCGTCACCACCGAGGCCACGGTGAAGACCGCCGCGTAGAGGACCAGCAGCCGCCGCCCCGGCAACCGCGCGGTCAGCTGCACCGCGAGGATCGTCCCGAAGCAGTAGGCGGCGTCGGCCATCCCGGCGCTCATCTCCATCCCCGAGTCGCCGAGGCCGACGTCGGGACCGATCAGCCCGCTCAGCGGCGGGATCGAGGAGGTGAGGACGAGAAACGGCGTCAGCGCCGCCAGCACCATCGCGACCGCGGGCCAGTATTCGCCGGCCAGCGGCCCGCGCCAGTCGAGCGGCCGCAGGGAGGTGAGGTTCCTGAGCGCGAGCAAGCAAGCAACGCTAGAGAAGCCGCTCCCTCGGCTTGGTGGGACCCGTCACGCAAATCTCCCCGAACGGGGCGCTTCCCCGATCCGGCTAGGAGGAAAGCTGCCGCATGGCGGGGTAGATGATCACGTCCCGGAGCGTCTTCGCGCCCGTCATGATCATCAGCAGCCGGTCGATGCCAAGGCCGCAGCCGCTCGCCGGCGGCATCCCGTATTCGAGCGCCCGCACGAACTCTTCGTCGTTGGGGTGCGGGTCGGGCTCGGCCCCGGTCTCCTGGCGCTGGCGCTGTTTGACGAAGCGCTCGCGCTGCTCGATCGGGTCGTTGAGGTCGGTCCCCCCGCCGACGATCTCCATCCCGGCGACGATCCCGTCGAAGGCCTCGCAGACGCGGTCGCTCTCCGGGTGGACCTTGACCAGCGGCCAGATGTCGATCGGCAGGTCGATGATGTAGGTCGGCTGGATCAGCTTTGGCTCGACGAACTTGCCCTGCAGGGTGTCGACAACGCCGGCCCAGTCGTCGTCGGGGCCGACCGAGTCGCCGGCCGCCTCGGCCAGTTCGTCGCGGCTCGCCTCGTAGATGTCGAGCCCGATCTCGCGCAGCAGCTCGTCGCGCAGGCGGACCCGCGGCCAGGGCGCGGCGAAGTCGATCTCGACGCCGTCGCGCATCACCTTCGTCGTCCCCATCACCTCCTCGACGACCGTGGAGACCAGCCCCTCGATGAACTCCATGACGCCGTGGTAGTCGGCGCCGCCGACGAACATCTCCAGCATCGTGAACTCGGGGTTGTGCTGGGGCGACATCCCCTCGTTGCGGAAGAACTTGCCGAACTCGTAGACGTCCTCGAAGCCGCCGACGATCGCCCGCTTCAGGTAGAGCTCGGTCGCGGTGCGCAGGAAGAGCTCGCGGTCGAGCGCGTTGTGGTGGGTGACGAACGGGCGCGCCGCGGCGCCGCCGGTCAGCACCTGCAGCACAGGCGTTTCCAGCTCGACCCAGCCGCGGTCGTTCATGTAGTTGCGGATCCCCAGCGTCAGCTGGTTGCGCTTCTTGAAGATCTCGCGCGAGTCCTCGTTCGCCATCAAGTCGAGTTCGCGCTGGCGGTAGCGCGTATCGGGATCGGAGATGCCGTGGAAGAGGTCGGGCGGGTCCTTCAGCGCCTTCGCCAGCAGCGTGCACTCGCGCACGCCGATCGCCAGCTGCCCGCGCTTGGTCACGTGCAGCGGCCCCTCGATCCCGATCAGGTCGCCGACGTCGAGGTCCTCGATTCGGGCGAACGCCTCATCGCCGAGCACGTCCTTGCGGGCGTAGGCCTGGATCGTGCCGGTGATGTCGCGGACATCGAGGAAGGCGGTCTTGCCGTGGCCGCGCTTGCCGGTGATCCGGCCCATCACCCGGTAGATGAACTGCTCGTGCTCCCCCTCCCCCAGCTCGGCGGGATCGTGCTCGGCCTCGATCTCCTCGACGTGCGTCCGCCCCGGGAACGCGTGCGGA
>JBQCHW010000044.1:0-6784 GCA_051954315.1 Solirubrobacterales bacterium | reverse complement strand
CGGACCCACTGGCAAATGAGGCGATCTAGGCGGAGAGCTTCGTGCTAACCTACAACCAGATGGTTGTAGATAGAAATCCGATCGACGGTGACGACGAGGGGGCCACCGACCTGCTGTTCAGGGCGCTGGCCGACCCGATTCGCCGCGACATCCTCCGCCGCGCCCACGAGGGCCGGCTCTCGGTCTCGGCCCTGGCCCGCGAACACCCGATCAGCGTCACGGCGATGCAGAAGCACGTCGCCGTGCTGGAGCGGGCCGAACTGGTGAGCAAGCACCGGGTCGGGCGCGAGTCGATCGTCCAGACCCGGAGCGAGGCCCTCGCCCGCGCCCGCGCCGCGCTCGACCGCCTCGAGGCGGACTGGCGCGACCGGATCGAGCGGATGGAGCAGATCCTCGACACCGACAAAGGAGACAACTGATGCCCGTTACCGACGTACAGAAGGACGTCGACGCCCTGACCATGACGATCACGGCGGAGTTCGACGCCGACGCCGAGCGCCTCTGGGAGCTGTGGGCGGATCCGCGCCAGCTGGAGCGCTGGTGGAGCCCGCCCTCCCACTCCTCGACCTTCGAAGAGCACGAGCTCACCCCCGGCGCCCGCACCACCTACTTCATGACCGGCCCCAACGGCGAGAAGCACCACGGCCGCTGGCTGATCGAGGAGGTCGACCCGCCCCACCGCCTCCGCCTTTCAGATGACGAGACCGACGACGAAGGCAACCCCACCGACGGCGGCCCCGCGGCGATGACCGTGACCATCGCCGAAGCCGGCGGCACCGCCACGATGTCGATCCAGACCCAGTTCACCGACCGCGCGTCGATGGAACAGACGATTGAGATGGGCTTCGAACAGGGCATGGTCGAAACCGTCAACCAGATCGACCCGCTCCTCGAGACCGCGAGGGCGTAACGAAAGTAGAAGTACGATGACCGGGATGCGCAAGCTCCAGACGCAGGGTGTCCACCACATCACCCTCACCGGTGCCGATCGCCAGACCTCGATCGACTTCTGGGAGGGCGTGCTCGGGATGCCGTTCGTCTTCGAGCAGCCCAACCTGGACCGCCCCGAGGAGAGCCATCTCTACTTCGACCCGGGCGACGGGCGGCTGATCACGATCTTCACCAACGAGGATCGTGCGGCCGACCCGTCCCCGCGGTCGCAGGACACCGGCCACGTCCACCACATCGCCTTCGCCCTCTCCAACGCGACGTTCCGCCAAGCCGTCGAGCGCCTAGACGAGCGCAACATCGAGCACAGCGGCGTCAAGGACCGCGGCTTCATGGACTCGATCTACTTCCGCGACCCCCTCGGCCTCCTGATCGAGCTCGCCTCCTACCGCTTCGAACCCCCCACCGGCCACACCCACGCCGAAGTCCTCCTAGAGGCCCACCTGATCCGCACCGAGCGCAACGACTACAACATCGCCCCCGAGCACCTAGCCGACGCGATCGAGCGCCTGGTCGCCCGCTCCCAGCGCTCGTTGTCCAAGGACCGCGGCCCCCGCGACCCCTACGGGTATTCATCCTCATAGCGAAGACCGATTCAGGATTCCCGCCGCCGGGACCGGTCAATGGAAGTCTCTTTTTTTTGCGGCTATCGCCAAACTACGAACCGAACGCCGAACCGCCCATAGAGTTCCCTACTTGCTCAGATAGGAATTCCGCTGGCGCGCCAGCCTCCACGCTTTCCGCAAGGCTTCAGGCCGCGTAGGCGCCGTCGCATCGCCAACATATTGGGTGATGGTCTTGCCATCCGAGGAATAGCGAAGGTAGGCGTAAACCCTTCGCGATTTAGGAAGATGCTTCAAGCGGATAGATCCCGTTGCCAAACCGCCTCCCGGCAGACGGAGTTGACGACGACCACGACCGCCAGCCGCCGCGTCCTGTTCGGCGGCGTAGTCCTTTCTGGAACCAGCTGGCGCTCTCCAGATCTCCGACCGAAGAACTACAGGAGCCCACTCAGCCATCAGGATCTACGCATCGCCGTCTCGACGGCATCTGCCGCACGAACTGGATTTGAAAGAACCTCACTTTCCCAGATCCGAATGACCCGCCATCCTTCAGACCGCAAAGTTTCGGTTACTTCGTGATCGCGCTCCATGTTGCGCCGCAGCTTCTTCATCCACCACGCGCGGTTGGTCGGGAATAAGTCCTCGAGTCGATCAAGACCCCGCAGCCGATGAGCATTTCCATGCCAGAAGTCGCCGTCCACGAAAACGGCTACCTTCCGCGACCGAACAACAAGATCTGGTTTGCCCACTACATCGCGAGCGTGGAGTCTGTACCGCAACCCTCTACGATGAAGCTCTTGACGTAAGGCAAGCTCGGCCTTCGAATCTTTGCTGCGAACCGCGGACATCATCCGAGAGGTAACGGCTGGATCGCGTCGTGCTCTCGAAGGACCGGACACCCCTAATCGTTCGTATCCGCCAGATGCCGCGCTATCGTGGCGCCCATTATGCGCGCGAGAGCGACGGGCACCGCGTTGCCAATCTGACGCATCGCCTCGCTGCGAGGACCCTCAAACCGATAGCGATCCGGAAACCCCTGAATACGAGCGCACTCCCGGACCGTCAGATATCTATGAGTGCCGTCAGTCTTGACCAAAACGTGCTCACCACCAGGGACTCCATGGACTCCCGCCTTCACCGTCTTGGCCGGCCGATCGATCGGGTTTCCCGTGTGCCCATGATAAAGACGAGCACCGGGAATTCCTACGTGATTCGCTACGGGAGGATTGGGGTCATGGTCGAGGGGCTCCGATAGGTCCGCCAATTCATCGCGGAGCGTCCGCCAGCGCTTTACCTTGCTATTCGGCTTCGTCTTGCTCCACCGATCTATGCGGGCTGCGGTGATTTTTGGATCCTCAGAGTGAGGTCGGGGGTCCATACCGTGCTCCCGCCAGTAGGCGCCATCGTACTTTGCGTGTAAGAGTGCTTCCTCGCTGTGCGTCTCAGGAGGCCATTCCCACTCCACTCCAAGGTCAGACCGGAATGCCACAATGAAAATGCGATGACGGGTCTGCGCGACCCCATAGTCAGCCGCGTTTACAACTTTGAACGCGACGTTGTAGGTATCGGCGGGATTCATTCCTCGCTTTGAGGCAAGCCGCTTGGCGAGGCGAGCGCGATGTTCTGCCCAGCCCTCGCCGCGGCGAGCCGTAAGGCGCGGAGCGCGCAACTGGTCAATTATGTATTCAAAGTAAGGCGCAAAGGCAGTGCGGGTTAAGCCTCGCACGTTCTCTAGAAGAATTGCGCGAGGCCGGATATCGCGAACAACTTTGAATACCTGCGGAAAAAGATTGCGCTCATCCTCATCGCCACGATGGAGACCCCCAAGCGAAAAAGGCTGACAAGGCGCTCCCGCCGCAAGCAGGTCAACCCGTCCCTCGAATAGTGAGAGGTCAAGATCGGCGATATCTGCCTCCGCGAGCGGCCACCGCCCGGGTGGCGTCCCATTCAGAGATGGAAGTGCCACATCCGTTCCTAGGTTCATCCGAAGCGTTTCGCAGGCTCGGTTATTTAGCTCATTGACCAGGATGTGTCGAAATTTGGCCTCGTGAAGACCGAGAGCAAGCCCACCTCCGCCAGCGAACAGCTCGACTGAAGTCCCCACCGGTCTGGTCGACAGGGCGCGAACAGCGCGATTAGGTGCTGTGGACGCGCGAGCCATCAAGCACAAAAAGCTACCGCGGAGCTCGGCGGAAGTTCAGCCCTCAACTGGGTGTCGGATTCTCGCCCAACGCGGGCGGTTCTCCTCGACGAGGGGGATATTCGCCTAGGTGAATCTCGATCTTCTCGCGAATGGCGGCATCCTGAAGTCTGTTTGGTCTCCCATCAGCAAATGGTCTACCAGGATGCAGCGTGTCCCATGGAGACTTCATCTGGCCTCCCCTCCCTTTCGTGCCGCCGGGTTTTCCGCCCGGCGCATGAATACCGAAGCCGTCCACAACGCCGTTCCAAAGCGGTCGGTAGTGCCCGATGAGGAGACGCTCGGCAAGAGGAATCCATATGTCATCAACGATCAGGTAGCGGCATCGAAAGTCGGCGACATTAAGGTTGACGGCGGCCTCTACGGAGCGGGCATGCTCACGAAGCCGGTTGAAGAGCTTTGGCTCAGGTGACGAATCAAGCCCAAGGAGCCCCGCTCTACCGCCGGACGGCATCGCACGGCCAACATAGATCGGCCATTCGCAATCCGGCAACGCCACGGGACGGTAGGAGGGAAATTCGCCTTGATAATAGATCGCGTAGATACCCGCCCCTTGGAATCTGTTAAGGGGTGGGAGCGCCTCACAGGAACTCAATAGCAACGCTCGGCCGACGCTTCGGCCGAGCTCAACTCGATCCAGCGGATTGAAGGAGTGCTCGCCGATGGTTGAGGAGCCTAATCCCTCTTACGGAGGTCGAGCGAAACCCCTGCCGCACCGCCTAGCCGCTCCCCGCAATCAGAGACGATCTTTTCGGCCAGGGAGGGCCAGTCGACGCTTGAGAAAGCGCGGATGAGCAACTCTCGGGCAAGCGGCGTCAACATGTCGTTCGCGTTGATATCCAGGCCAGCGTGAGTTTGGCAAAGCTCCCGAAGCTCCTCCGTGGCTTCTTGAGCGCCCACCGACCCCGGTGGACTGACGACTTCAAGAGCAAGGCTCCGCAGTTCTGCCTTGAGGATTGGGTCGCCCTCGATGAAAAGTTCGACGATTTCGGTTGCGACCGCAGTGTCCTTGCCCATCATCCCTCCCGGCGCGTGAGAACGTGAGCGCCTCAATCGGGTCGATCATGGCGCCCGCCATTGATCCTCTAAGCCGTGGCGGGCGAAATGTCGCCCCCCTCCAGAGGTCGCAAAATCCCGATTCCACGCTCGTTGATCGACATAACGGAGCCTGCTTTGACCTCAGCTCCCCCCCTGCTAGCGGCAGGGCCGATTTCGCATCCCTCCTGCCTGCGTTCCTATAGACGCGAAAGGCCCCACATCGTGGGGCCTTTGATTGATAGCGGGGGCGGGATTCGAACCCGCGACCTTCGGGTTATGAGCCCGACGAGCTACCTGGCTGCTCCACCCCGCGGCGGACCGGGGATGGTAGCAATTGGGCGAGGGTCTTTGGGAGGCTGGGGGGCTCTATGGTGGCTGCGTGGCAGATGAGGGCAAACGGGTCGCGGTGATCGACATCGGGACCAACTCGACGCGGTTGCTGGTGGCGGACGTGGTTGGCGGAGTCGTGCGCCAGGTGGAGCGGCGGAGCACGGTGACCCGGCTGGGCCGGGGCGTCGATCTGTCGGGGCATCTCTCCGGCGAGGCCATCGAGGACGTCTGCGCGGCGATCGGCGAATACGTCGGAGTGATCGAGGAGCTGGGCGCGGAGACAGTCGACGCGATCGCGACCAGTGCGGTGCGGGACGCCGACAACGGCTCCGCCTTCGTCGCTGAGCTGCGCGAGCGTTTTGCGCTCTCCGCCCGAGTCCTTGGCGGCGAGGAGGAGGCGCGCTCCACCTATCTGGGTGCGACCTCGGAGGCGCCGCCGGCCGAGCCGACGCTGGTCGTCGACATCGGCGGCGGCTCGACCGAGCTCGTCGTCGGCCAGGGCTCCGAGATCTCCTTCCACGACTCCCTGCAGGCCGGCGTCGTCCGCCACAGCGAGCGCTGCATCTCCTCCGACCCGCCGACCGCCGGCGAGCTGGAAGCACTCGCCGCCGACGTCCGCGGCCTGATCGAGGCCTCCGTCGGCCCCGGCGTCGCCGCCAGCCGGGGCATCGCCGTCGCCGGCACCCCCACCTCCCTCGCCGCGGTCGAGCTCGAGCTCGAGCCCTACGACCCGGCCCGGGTCCACGGCCACGTCCTCGCCCTGCCCTCGATCCAGCGGATGCTCTCGCGCCTCGCCTCGGTCCCCCTCGAGGAGCGGGTCGAGATCCCCGGCCTCCACCCCGACCGGGCGCCGACGATCGTCGCCGGCGTGGTCATCCTCGTCGAGGTGATGCGGGCCTTCGGGCTCGAGCAGATCGAGGTCTCCGAGCACGACATCCTCTACGGCACTGCAATTTCCGCCAGTCGTAAAAAACCTTCGATTTACTAGCTGGACAGCCTGTCCTCCCGGGCCGGGCCAAATGGGCCAGGGTGCATACCAAAAGTCGAATTTCAGGTACGGGAGCCTCAGCACTTTTCATTAACTTCATCCGGCCCCGCTGGACGAGAGCTGGACCAAAAGGACACTCGGGTACATACTCGTCTCCACGGGGAAACGAGGTGGGGATCTCTTCACCTTGCCACCCGATATAGGGCTTAGGCGATTGCCGCATTTTGGCGCCTCCCGCCGTCTGGGCCCACCAAATAAATAGGTCCCTTTAGACGTACCCCTGCCCGTCCTGAGGGGCCGCTTGGATCGGCCGTCAGAAATGACGGCCGATTCTCGTTTTGGCGGTCCGACGCGAAAAGCGCGGCGTAGTCAGGCCAGATTCGCCTTGCGCGGGTAGGCGACCTCGGGATCGGTGAGGACGTTGACCAGAGTGGGCCGGCCGGAGGCGAAGGCGCGCTCGAGCGCCGGCTTCAGCTCCCCCGGCTCGCGGACCAGGATCCCGTCGCAGCCGAGCGATTCGACCAGCTCGTCGTAGCGGGTCTCCGGCTGCAGCTCGGCCGCCACCGAGTAGCCGTAGAGGAACTGCATCGGGTGGTGCTCGAGCCCCCAGATGCCGTTGTTCCCCATCACCCCGACGACGCCGAGGCCGTGGCGCGACATCGTGTCGAACTCCATGCCGGCGAAGCCGAAGGCGCCGTCGCCGAGCAGCAGCACGAC